>JAAZKQ010000254.1 GCA_012799755.1 Lentisphaerota bacterium
CGGCGGCTCTTCGCCTGCCAGCACTCCGCACAAGGGCTGCAAACCCTCGCGCTGCCGCGAATCGCAATCCGAGCGCTCGTAGACGCCGCGGACGCCTGGCTCGGCAGACAACAACTCGACAATGACAGCCTTCCAGCGCTCTGCACCGACGCTGCTGAACTGGCAGACATAGAAATCGCCATAGCGGTCAACCACGCAGCCCGGCAAACCATCAGCCTCGCCGTGCACCAAACGCCAGGCGTTGCTCGTTGAGGCGACGCCTAGCTGCCGGCGATAGCGCCGGCACGCCTCCAAACGCCGGCTGAAAAAATCGGCATCAATGGCCTCATCCGTGTTGAATGTCCATACCCGCACCCGTATTTGCGAAGCTGGCGAGTAGGCGCCCCAAGCCAAGCAGCGACCGTCCGCAGCACGAATTGCCACCGTATCCCCTGCAACCGGCTCACCGATTACCTGTGCCACCGCGCCTGAAAACACCCATGGATGTCGGCGTTGCAACGAGCGCTCGCGCCGGGGCTGTAAAATGACGTCCTTATTCATGCAATCTCATCATTGCCATAAAGTGATATTCATGCAACTACCACGCATAGAAGTCACATGCTGCTTGCAGAAAATGCTTTCCTTTAGGTGGTGATGCCTCATGCTGCGCCACGAGGCCGGCACTTCAAAAGCAGCGCTCAAAACCTGGCCAAATACCTGCCTGGCTATTGATTCCTGCGTGAAAGCATATTATTGTTAGTGCTTGCTTTTCGTCTCGCTACTTAGCTGGGAGCATTCCACCAAAACCAAGCGCCACGTTGGCCTCCATATCGCCGATAGATAGACACAATACATAGATGGTTAATCTACTCCACATTTGCTGGAAAATGCTGGCCCACTGGTCGGTTTTTTTGCTATTGCCGACGCTGACCGTTATTCTGGCTGCGGCATTGACCAGGCTCTGTGTTTTCGCGCTGCCAAAGGTCGGCCTGGTCGCCAAAGTCACTGGCGGACGGCACATTCATACGCGGGAAGTCGCCCTCGGCGGCGGCATTGCCATGATTGTAGCTTTCAGCATCGCGATTCTTTGCTCGACATTTCTAGCGCCCTCCCGTTTCTTGCCCATTGCCACACCTGAAGCCGCCAAACTCCTCATCCCCCTGCTGATCCTGCTGCCGACCGGCGTCATTGATGACCGCTGGGGCGTACCCGCAAAGATCAAGCTCGCGCTGCAAATGCTGGCAGCACTGCTCTGCTGGTCACTGGGCATCAGATTCACCAGCATTCTGGGCTTCCACTGCAACACCTTTTTCAGTCTCGTCATTACCGTATTCTGGATCGTCGCGATCATCAACGCCTTCAACCTGATAGACGGCGTTGATGGCCTTGCAGCCGGCGTCGCCGGCATTTCCGCCGTTTGCCTGGGCGGCATTCTCATGCTGAAAAATTCACACCCCCACGCTTTGGTAATGTTCTGTTTGGCGGCGTGCTGCCTGGGCTTCCTCCTCTACAACATGCATCCGGCACGGATATTCATGGGCGATACCGGCAGCATGTTCCTTGGCTACTCGCTAGGCGCCCTGGGCATCATCACCTGCACCAAGATTGCGACGGTATCCGCCATTGTCGTGCCTATCCTCGCCTGTGGCATTCCCCTCTTGGACACCGGCTTGGCTATCTGGCGACGCGTGACCTACAAGATGCTTCATCATGATGACCCCAATGTCGGCATCATGAGTGCCGACCGGCATCACTTGCACCATCGCCTGCTATCTTTCTTCGAGAACAATCAACCGCGGACAGTCCACGTCATCTACCTACTGGCCACCGTGCTGGCCGCTGTGGCGGTGATCTGTACCTATCTGCCCAAGCACTTGCCTTGGCTGGCATTCTTCCTGGCGCTGATTGCCTTCAGCATGGTCGTACATCGTCTGGCGGTCATTGAGTTGTGGAACTCCTCCGAACTCATCTGCAGTCGCTTCTCGCTCTCCCGCACTGGGCTCATCTTAAACTTGATCCACCCCCTATGGGACCTCGGGGTCATCGTTTTTGCTTTCTTGCTCAGTGCTAAACACAGCCATTTTTCCGGCCGCAACGATCTCTACATGCTTCTGCACTGGGTCACCCCGGTCTTCATCGCCATGCTTCTGTCACGCAACTACCATATTTTCTGGAATCACGCCAGCATTGAGGATTATTTTCACATCCTCATTTACCTGTCCGGCGGCTTCGCCAGTGCTTGGCTCATTGCCCAGATGCCAAGGGTTCCCCGCGGCAACGCAGACCTGTTCTTCACCGCGTACGCATTCACTGCCCTGGGCATCCTGGGCGAAAGACTCTTCATTCCCTGGCTACGGTCGTCGTTGATTAAATACCGCCACCGCAATCACCTGGCTACCGACAATAGCGCTGGGGTGTTGGTATACGGCATTTGTCCAGCCGGCAGAACCTACATCCGCAAAAACATCAACAGCCGGGCCCGCAGCAGCAGTGAGCATATCATCGGCTTCCTTGATCGGGATAAAACCTACACCCACGCCTACTGCGTAGGCTATAAGGTACTGGGCGATATCAACGCGTTGAAACAGATACACCGGCGCATGCCCGTCCAAAAACTGGCTATATGCAAATTTGACCTCAGTGACGATGAAATGGAAAAGACGCGAGCTTTTTGCAAGGACCACAACATCATGATGGTCCGCTATACCTACCGGGAAGAGACTCTCTGAGCATGACGCTTCCTTAGGTCTGACCAAAAAGATAGTAGCGACGGCGACGCCCTCAGTGCCCGCGCAACAAGTGCCGGCGTTCTCAGCACCAGCCTCTTCCCCTTCAACCGCCCTCAGCAAGCGCCGTCAGCGCTTCAGCCCCAGCAAGCGCGAGGGATTACCCACGCTCAACTGCTCCCAAACCCCCCCATCAAACCACTCGCAGATCACATCGCGAGCAGACGCCAGGTTGGGCGGTCGCCTATCCTTGGAATGCGCATCGCTGCCCAGCACAACCTGAGTCGGATTATGCGCTATGAGTCTCTGCGTCACCCGCTCGTTTCCCCACGGCCAAAGCCGCTTACGAACGTCCTCAGCGTTGATTTGCAAAGTCAAGCCCTTGTCCATCATTGCCACCAACAGTCCCTCTTGCCGACGAAAGTCCGGATGACGCTCTGGATGCGCCAAGATCAAATCAACGCCTTTGAGTTGCGCCTGGAAAAGCAGGCTGTCAACCATGGGCAAATCAAACATGGGAGGGCATTCAATCAGCAGGCATTTGCGCCCGGGATCATCAGACTGGAAGTTCATGAAGCACTCGGGATGGGCCAAGGCCCTATGCAAGGCCTTTTCATCCGCCCAGCATTCCATGCCCGGCAATAGTTCCAGAGCAATGCTATGCCGCTGCAATTCCTCCCGCAGTTCGCGTAGCGCGACATCGCGCGCGGCGGCCGTGACATTGAAGGGTGACGACAGACCATGCGGGGTCGCAACCATGATCGTGACGCCGCCGGCGACAGCCAGTTCTGCCATCGCCAGCGCTTCCGCCATGTCTTTGGCGCCGTCATCCAGCCCCGGCAAGATATGGCTGTGCATATCAATCATGGAAACAACACTCCTGTGAGAGCTCTTGGCTTGGGATCGGCGCAAGCTCCGACCCTCAGTCGCGCTGAAGCGCGAAAGCGAAAACGGGAACGCACGCTCGCGGGCTGCCACCGTACCGCCTCGCATGTCGCCGGTTCATGCTCCGCATGGTAATTTCACTGACAACCACCCCATCGGACCACATGTGCCCCCCGCTCTGCTGATATGCCAGCAACAACGGGCGGTAACTGCGTTCCTGCAACCACAACTCGCCAACACGCCAACTGACCATCGGCCGCTCTTCGTGCAGAAAATTGTAATTGTCGCTGAAAATCCGCCCGCCATTGTTGTGGAAGCTGAGCAACACCGAGCGATCTTCGTCAATATCATCCAAGCAAAGCCAAGCGTGCGTTATCTCGGCGCTGCTATGCAGCTGCTGAACCTTCTCGGGCCAGGCGGAGTAGCCCAACAAACACAGATCATTGCCAAAATAATGACGGCTCGGCACTAGGCTCGCCACGAATGCCGACAGTTCATCGGCTTCGCCATGCGGTGCCGGCAAAGCAGCCAAACGCTGCCGCAACCAGAGATTCTGTGAACTAACTTCCAAGCCCCGCCGATATGCAGCCGCCGCAGCCGCTACATCCCCAAGCAGTTCGTGCGCACGCCCCACATAAAGATCAAGTAAATGCCGCTGTATCCACGCCCGCTCCGAGTTCGCCGCATTCCACGCCGCCAAGGCGGCAAACTCCTTCATGCACTCCGCCAATTGGCGTGTATTTATGGTCTGGCTACCCTCATTGATCCGAAGCTTGAGCGCTGCCTGCACAAAACGATATTTGTTGAATTCGCCCGGTTTTTCTATCGGAACCATTTGTTCCATCAACTCCAAGGCGCGAATCATCAATGCGTTGTCAATGGGCGCCTGCTCATAGACAAACAAGGCCAGAACCGCCGCCACGTCCTGCCAGCGCCCCAAACCCACATAGATTTCAGCCAACGCGAGACGCGTCTCGTAGGCAAAAGGCAACTCTCGGGCCAAATTTGACAACGACGCCTCTGCCAGACGAACCTGCCCCTTCTTCCTCTGCATCTGGGCCCTGGCCAGCCCCCGGGCTTCTTTTGCCGCTATTTCTTGCCGATATCGCGTCCATGACTCGCTGTGCTCAGCCCAACGCCCGAGTACGGCGTACAACACCAACTGCTCTCCGGCTATCCACAGGCCCGTATCATCCCGTGACCGCTCCAGATACTCCCGACGCTCACTGGGCGAAAGACGACGAATATCCCGCTCCGAAAGCTCAACACGATTCAAGGCGTCAACGTTGCTGAGGGGCTGGAGCGCCTCTTGATACAACTCCTTCTGCATGAAAAAACGGTACAGGGCACGCTGTGCGTAAAAATTGGCCGGCATCAACGCCATCAGCTGCGACGCCTGTGGATCAAGCTCCCAAAGATCAGCCAAAATATGTTTCGCTTGCCAAGGCACTAAGTTCAAGTATTCCTGGAACAAAACAATGGCCCGTGCCTTGTGCTGGGCTGCCAGGGCTTGCCGTTCAGGCCGGTAAGCCAGACGCTGGCTTGAGCGCACATAGGCTGACGCCACATCCCGCACCATCGGCGCATAATGCGGATAAGCAGCCAAGGCTTGCTCATAGGCAGTGGCTATCGTCTCTTCGTCGTATTTCTGAGCGCACCAGCCGGCATTCTCATGGATAACCGCATGAGCCTGGTGAAAACGCCCATCAATCGGATAGCGCCGGCAAGCGGCGTGATTGGCGTCAATGGCCTGCTCTGAATAGTGATTGGCCATCACAATGCTCTCAGCGTCATCTTCCCAGGTCAAAAAGGCCAGATGATTCAAACAAATCGCCCGACGACGCAGCACCTCGCCGACGCCAGGTGTCAACTCAAGTATGCGCGAAGATAGTCCAACCAGGTGTCTGTACTCGTTCTTCAGCAGGGGATAACGCTTTTCCCGTGCGCGCCCCTGGCGGGCCATGATCTCAATTATTTTCACGTGCAGCACACTGCCAACCACGCGACGATGCACAGCCGGCAAGGCCAGCAACGACAAACAGGCGGCGAGAAGCAAAATCGCCCGCTGAGACCAAGGCACAGCCACCGCCGCCCCCTCCAACTCACTACGTCGGCGCGATGACGACGGCCTCCTCGGATAGGATCGTGAACAGGCCAAAACAAGCACCATCAACGCAGCATAAATCAGTCCGTTCGCCGGCGCCCGCAGGCTGTAATCAACCAGTTCGTGAATCATCCCCATGACCAAGGCGGCAAAAGCCCCAAAGCCGATCCAGCGCAGAATACTGTCTTCCTGCCGGCGCAAACGCCGGAATGACAGCAGCAAGAACAGCGCAAACAACGCATAAAGCGCCAAGGCTGTCGGCACTCCGACCTCAAGCATCAGTTCCAGCCAGTCGTTGTGCGCATTGTTCGGCAAGCTCATCGGCGTGTAGTCTGACTCGTATTGCGTCATGACTTGGGCGTAATTCCCCATGCCGATACCACTCAGCCAATAATCTCGAAGCATCGGCAAACTCTCGCGCCAAAGAACAAATCGCGTATCCTTGGTCACAATCTGATCGTTCACCAAGCGTTCGTAACGCTCTGACAAACGCGGCAAGGCTTCAGGCAGGGCAATAATCAACGCGCAAAGAACAACCCCGGCGGCCATCAACAGGTTCTGCCGAGAACCTCTTTGCCGGCTGCGCATATAACCATGTGGACGAAAAAGCCAGACGCAAACCAGCACCAGTGCCACCGGCACCGTCCCCATAAATGCCCCACGCGACAAACTGAAGACCTGTGAAACCTGCACAAAAAACCAAGCCACCACCAGTGGAATGATCATCATCATGAAACGCTTGTGCGCCCGGTTGCTACTTTTCGCCAAGACTCGTTGCCGACTATGCATAGCCGCGAAGATGAGTCCCAACATGAGCAGAGCACCCATGCCCAGCATGAAACCAAAATGATTCCGGTTCAGAAATGCCCCAAAAAGAATATCGGGCTCAATATCGGCCTGCCAATAAAACAAGGCCTTGCCGGAAAAAAAGGGATAGTACGCCACCAGCGCTTGTACAACAACCGCAAGCGCAATGGCCAAGGCAGTGAAGACAACGTGAAAGTGACTCCGGCAATAGCTGATCAGCAACACCATCAGCAAAAGCACGACCAATGCGTAGAGGCAGTAGCGTCGGGTCAGATCCGGGGCGATACTGAGCGATGGCACGACGTCTGTCAGCCCAATAGCGTCAAGCCGCCGCCAATGCCCCAGCGCGCCCGGCGAGAGACCCTCAACCAACCGCGCATTGGGCCAGCACTGGATTGCGCCGGCAACAATGATGCCCAGAGGCAATGCGCAAAGCCAGTGGACGCGTAGCTGCGGCACCTGCCGCGAAGCCCCCAAGGCGCTGAGACCCCAACATAGATAAAGACACAGACACCATGCAAGAGACACTGGCAAGGCCCAGAGCTCGCCTCCACCCATCGCCAAGGGCAGGAGTATCAAAAGCAGCAAAGCGCCCCAGAAAGGCACCTGCCGCAAGCCGCTTGACATCTGAACAGAAAGCTTCTCAAACTGACGCCGCAGACGCGAAGACAAGCTGCGTGAACGATGGCGACGACGCGACGACCGGCGCCGGCGCGAAGACCTCGCACCAGAAGAGGCCGAACTCGCGTAGTCCTCGCGTGAAGCCTCCCTCTTCGCCTCCTGTTGTTCCGTAGGGGGAACCGACATTGTCACCTACCCAACCCTCCCATTGTGCCCATTGCACGGAGTCGCTACAGTAGCAACAACACTCAAGCCAGCGCCACGCCGGTTTTGTGGAGCATATACGATCAGTCCCCAGCCAAGATAGAGGACTGCCGCTGTTCCTGGCGCTCGGAATGCCAAGCGCCAGGATAACAGCAATCAGGACTTCGTCTCAGAAGCGGCATCCGGCTCCGCATCCTGCCCCTTGCTGCCTCTACGCTGCCTATAGCCGTAGCCATAGCCATAACCGTACCTATAGCTGTAGTCGCCTGAGCTATAATAGCTGTTCTTCGGCACATCGGCGTTGTTTGCCAGCAGTCCGGCGAGCCGCAAGTTGACTGAAGCGAGCCGGTCACGCAAATGCCGCAAGGCAGGCATGGAGGTCGTATACAAGCGCGTCAGCAGCAACAACGGAACATTCTGACTGGCAATGATCAGCGTATCCGAAACCGCTAAGATCGGCGGCGTGTCAATCAGCACGCAGTCGTATTTTGTTTGTGCCTCAGCCAGCAAATCAGCCAGTTTCTTGGTGCCAAGCAACTCTGCCGCATTCGGTGGTATCGGCCCCGCAAAGGCAATGTCAAGATTGAACTCCTCTACATGAACAATAACGCTCTTGAGATCACAGTCACCAATAAGAATGTTGCTGACCCCCTTCTCCGGTTTCTTGGTGACGACGGATGACAACAGCTTCCACAGTCGCGGACGATGCAGATCCATCTCAAGCAACAGCACCCGGCGATTGTCCATGGCAAAACTCTTCGCCAAGTTGAAACTAACAAAGGTCTTGCCCTCGCCGGGGAAAGCACTACTAATGGCCATAATGCGGCAACCATGAGTAGCCAGCGACAAATTGAGGCTGATGCGAATATTGCGGAACGCCTCATCAACGTCGTCGTGCCCGCTGGATTTCAACAGCGCAGTTTCGCCCTCCTCAAACAACGGCACGCTGCCATACACCGCCAAATTGTTGCCAAACAGCTGATTTACTGCCTGAATGTCCTTCGCCGTGTTGTTCAACGAACCGAAGACAAAGCCAAAACCACCCGCAACCGCAGTGCCCAAGATGATCGCAATGGCGCAGATCTTCAACTTGTTCGGAAAGAACGGGTCCTCTGCGCTAACCGCAGGCGAAACCACAAAGATGGACGCACTGTCAACACCTTCGGTCGCATTGGTGATATTGAGTTCATTGATGCGGTTCACCAACATGCGGTAGGTGTTTTCCAGTGACTCACAGGCATCCTCGCGAATCTGATACTCGCCACTAACCCGGTCCAACTCCGCTACCTGCTTACGTAGCTCCGCTATTTGATCCTGCAACATTTTTGAGCGTTTCTGTGCACGCTCATACTGCAAGCGCAAGCCGGCGATACTCACATCAACCTCTGCTTCTTCTGCCGCCACAATCATTTCGCGCACTTTCCTGTGCGCCTGAACAGCAGGATGACTCTCATTGTACTGGCGGAGCAACTCCGGCAACTCGGTCTCGTGAGTCAAGTGCAACATCTTCAAAGAGCCAAGCGTGTTGCTGTTGCCCCCCTCGGGAGCAATAAAAGGCATAAGCCGAACCGCATTGGCACGATTTTCCTCAATGGCCTCAAGAGTAGTGGCCAACTCAGTCTCCAGCACCGTAGCTTCAATGATCGTTTCATTCAGCGCATTGATCTGCTTGATCAGGGCACCGTAGTTCTCCGACAGGTTGAAAATGCCGTGCTCCTCTTTGTAGAGGACCAGCTCATTCATCGCCATTTCACGACTCTTGCGAATTTCTTCGAGCTGGTTACGCAACAGTTCTGCTCCCGTCCGGGAAATGTTCTGGCGACGCATGCGGCTCGCCTCCAGATACACCTCAACCAGGGTGTTGGCCAAACGTGCCGCACTTTCGGGATTTGTGGACTCAATCGTCAGATTGACCAGCATCGTCCCTCGCTCGCGGCTGACTTTCGGCAGGGAGCACTCCTCATAGGCATCAACGGATAAATCCCTGGAGAACATCTCATAGGCCTTGTCCATCACATCTTTACTTTGCAGCAGCAACATCTGGGTGTTGATGAAGGCCTCTTCTCCGGCGCCGCTGATACTGCCGTCCATCACCCCACGAATCTCGGTGATGTTCGCCTGCTTGCTGCTAATATGCAACTGGCAAGTTGACTCGTACTTCGGCGTGACGGTTTGCACGAAAATGATCGCCGCAACCAAAAACAAAATCGGCGACAGGATGTAAATCCATAGGTAAGGCCGCACATACAGTCCATAATAATGCAACGCATCCTTCAGTGGATTGTTGTCATCGGTCTGCTGCACGAGCGCGGACTGGCGCGCGACATCCGAAATATCATCAACCATAGTTCGTCAACCCTTTGCCTATTTTTCGTGACCTTACCCTGGGCTTCACGCCTAAATCAATTACCACATGGATTCTTTGACGTAAAGGATATCGCCATACTGCAACACCACGTCCTGGTGGAGATTCTCTTCGCTCGTGTATAATCTCTTCATATTCAGTGTACTGATCTTATTTTCACGGATCAGCAGAACGTCATTCTGCTTGGCAATCTGGGTAAAACCGCCGCAAAGCGCAATCGCCCGGCTCGCCGTCACGATGACGCCAGGATTAAGAGCCAACGGGCCGGGAGACTTGACTTCACCAAGAACGTATATCTGTGCGGCATTGGTAACAACAACATCATCTCCTGGCTCAACAACAAGATCCTTCTCGTAGGCGCCATCCTGAATCTCGCGCAAAGGCACCTCCAGCATCCGTCGAGAACCATCCGACAAAGTTCGTACAACCCGCACACTCTCGGCATTGGCACCCTCGGAAAGACCGCCAGCGCGGGTAATCATCTCAGAACAGAGCGGTGGACGCTGCGTATTGATGTAAAAAAGGCCGGGTTTCTCGACCAAGCCAGATACATACACCGGCGGCGCCTTGGGAACAATAATCGTGTCTTCGGGAAAGAGGATGAACTCGTCGCCGCCACTATCCTTGGAAATCAGTGCACTGACATCTATCGGCATGCGTGTCAGCTGCTGTTTGCCGCTGTCACGGCGAAGCACCGCCACCTTCAAAGGGTCGGCACTCTCCGTAAAGCCCCCAGCGGCGCTGATCGCCTGTAACGCCGTCATGTTGCCATTGGTGGGCAATTCCAAGGACATGCCGCTATTCTTTACTTCCCCGAGGATGTACACCGTCCGCGGGCCCCAAGTCTCGACAAAGACATCCACGTGTGGCGTGGCAATCTGCTGTGACAGCCTCTCGGCAAGAGCACTAGCTACATCTTTCGTGCTCAATCCGGCGGCCTTAATTTCACCACACAGCGGAAAGCGAAAACTGCCGTCTTCTTCAATACGGGCTTTGGTGTCAAATTCGGTCATACGGAACACACTAATTGCCAACACATCGCCCGGGCGCAACGCGCTGGCATTCCACTGATTGCTTTGCGCATGAAGTACAACGGACATGATCAAAGCGACAAACAAGCAATTCCGTAACATAAATTCTTCTCCTGAATGGTGGCGCTTCTTGGTATTATGGAATATGGGACCGTAAAATCGCTGCTTCTTATCAGTGTCCTGTCTCTGGCACTGGCGAAACAATCACTTCAGAGGCATTCGACAAGGAGCAACCCCAGCCGCTCGTTGTCGAAAACACCTGAAACTAAGCCCCGGCTCATTCCTGGAAAAATCCTGTCTGAAAAAAGAGAAGCCCATAACTACCTGAAATCTTGTAACCTGGTAGTTATGGGCTCGTCGTGTCAATCAGTCTGACTGAGTTGGCAGGGGCGGTAGATCAGCATTTTCGCTTTCACATCCTCCTGGGAGAATCTACTGCCCCGTCAACTTCCCCTTCACTGACCTCAGAACGTGTAACGAACACCCACAAGGTAGATATGGGTCGAGTAGTCGGCGTCCAAGCCGCCCGGAAGATTGCAGTAATCCGTGTTGCCATACTCGTAGCTGCCGTAGACTCTCAGCTTATCGGTCACGTCGTAGGACAAGGTGGCATCGTAGGTGATTTCAGTATTGTCATTGACGGCGCCGTCCTTCTTGTCGCTCCAACGATGGGTGAGATTCTGGCTCAGGGTCAGCTTGGAGTTGATGCGCCAGTCCACGCCGAGGAGGGCATCGGTATCCTGCTGCATACCGCCGGTAAAGCCGCTGTTATCAGCATGCTTGTGCTTCAGACCCAACCTGATGTCCAGATTGGACAGCATGGCATAACGAGCAACCAGACCACCGTTGAACAGCGCGTCGTTTTCTTTGTAGACATCCCAGGGGAGATCATCATAGTTCACAAACTCAACGCCGGCATCAGCATGGATGCTGATCTTGCCCGTCACGCGATAGTCAACAAAAGCATTCAGCGTAAGGGTATCAGAATCAGCATAACGGAGGTTGCGATCATACTCCTTGACAGCGTAGCCCATGGACAGACCGACTTTGGTCTTCGGTGAGAAGACATAGTACGGAGCAACCGTCACTTCGTACAAGTCATAGTCTTCATCGTCGAAATCCTTATCGGAATAGTTCTTGTTCTCGTACTCGCCGGTCACCGCCACGCCCCACTTCTCGTTGAGGTTGAGGTTCCAAGTGGCATCAACACCGTTCACGTAGTACTTGGCACGAGCGCCACCAACGGCGCGATCAAGAACCGTGTAGTCCCGAACAAAATTGCCGCCGAGCACAAAATCCCAATTGCCCTGATCGTAACGAATCATCGGGACAATGTCGTAAACCGTGTCGCTCAAGTCGGAAGCAAACTTATGATAATGATCGTAGGCCACGTCGGCTTTGAGCGCGAAGGAAAACTCACCACGGGCACGGCTGGCATCCAAGGTCAAGCCTGTGGAAAAGACAATACCACCACGCTCATCAACAGACCTGCTGAACAGGTTGTCCTCGTAACGGACCTCTTCGTAGATGCCAAGGGCCAACTTGTCCGGCAGAACCGTTGACGTCGTATCAAAATAACGACCCAGAACGCCGCTGGCGTTGGCGAAGGAAATTGAGCCGAGAACGACCCCGCCTGCCAGAACTGCGGTTTTCAGTTTGTTACTTATCATTGTGCTGTCACTTTCTGTTATTCTGCTTAATCCATAACTGCCTGCGATATTCCGAATCATCGCAGGCACACACAACCAAACACGCCGCTATCAACGACCAGCAGCTTCGCTGTCGTAGACTTCCTTCTCACGCAGTTCATTCACGTCCGTCTGCTTGGCGGCCGGATCAGCCAAGGCAACGCCGGGAGCTGCTGCCTGTGGAGCAGCCGGCAGCGGGGGCGGTACAATGGCAAGAGCGCCCGAAGCATCTTTGCCAATGGTCGTGCCGGGAGCCGCAGCTTGAATAGCAGCAACAATAGCGGAGCGCTGCTCGGCCGGCTTCGCGGCCAGAACCGTGCCGGCGGCCTTCAAAGTGAGGTCGCGCAGGGCAACCACAGCGGCGTTGCCCGGTTCGGCGGCGGCGGCGTTGACAGCATCGGCAACGAGACTGGCCAACTGCTCGTCGCTGAGACCCTGCATAAACGCGACCACTTCGGCTTCCGTTTTTCCCTTGACCTGATCAAGCAGTGACGCTTGCTGCCCAAACACTGGGACAGTCCACGCCGCGACAATCAAAACCATCAATGCGCATAAGACTTGTTTCATTTTTTTCTCCTTGTTCTACAAACTGACAACTCATCTTCCTCGGAAAGGTCTGTCTGATTTCTAATCACTTTGTCTATACGTTCTCTGATACCTCCTTTTTCCCAATTATCCAGTCTCTCTGGGATTCTGTAGAAAACCCGAAACAAAAATAAATAGGATCACTTAAGGCTGTCAAAACTGACCGGAACTACCGCCCCACTAAGCAGTCCGGCATAGTACCGTACTCTCCATATCGCCCGATGCAAACCACCTCCATAAGCACTACGACCACCACGGAAGAGGCAGATGCTACACACCCGTATGCCGTTGCGCGAGCCCCTAAAAAAGGTTCCCGCACTCCCAGTTACCTTGGTCCGTCCTGCCTAACTTTGCAACTCCTCGCATAAAAACCTTGGCATACTCTAGCCCGGTTTTTTCCGTGCGCAAGCA
This sequence comes from Lentisphaerota bacterium, assembly GCA_012799755.1. Lineage (GTDB taxonomy): Bacteria > Verrucomicrobiota > Lentisphaeria > Oligosphaerales > Oligosphaeraceae > Oligosphaera. The sequence goes on from JAAZKQ010000254.1 coordinate 13,407, forward strand.
CACGCAACTATTTTTCCTGCGCGCAAACGCCAACTGTGGTCTCAGCCACGCCTACCGTGCTCCTGCAACAGGCGTACCCTACTTCAACCATTGCAATCCACATTACTTGCTTGTCACAGAACTTACTCCATGCACCGCCGGCTCACACCGTCCGGCACATGGCGAGAAGCTTCAGGCTCCTCCCAGACGTGCCCCCCTCCTGCACCCTTTAATCTAGGGAAATGACATTAGTGTGCTAAAGTAGTACAGCTTTGTTAAGCTGTCCAGTCGAAAGAAAGGCAAATTCATTCCAATGACAACATCACCTATTGATCTAAGCATCATTTTGGCTGCGGGGAAAGGCTCCCGCATGGGTTCAAAAGACAGGCACAAGGTGTGCTTCCCGGTAGACGGCATACCTGCCGTCTGTCGCGCCCTGGACTGCTACGAACGCAGCGGGATTCCCCGGCACGTGGTCGTCGTTGGCACGCTGGCCCAGCAAGTCATGGAAACGATATCCCAGCGATATCGCAATGTCAGTTACGCTTTCCAGACAGTGGCCGACGGCACAGCAGGCGCGGTCAAAACCGCCTTGGCCGCCGACCCGTCCCTACCCGATGCCACTCGCTTGCTACTGGCAGCCGGCGACCGCATGCTCACTCCCAGCGTCGTCGAATCCCTGAGCAGCCTTTTCGACCGTGCTCATTGTGATATTGCCATCCTCTGCACGGCAACCCGCCCTGGCTCCGGCGCGGGCCGCATCGTGCTCGACGATGCGCAGAATGCCATTGCCATACTCGAAATGGCCGACATCAGACAGCGACGCGCCTACGCCCTCCTCCGTGAGCTCGCCATCGCCGAAAAACTGCCTCCACCTGAGGGGATTCGCTCTTTGCTTGCCGAGACCTTTCGTTCCGACAATGAGGACAAGCTCGCCAAAGCCTTCCCCGAACTCTGGCCACTGCTACAGGCATCACAACCCATTACGTCTTCACAACTCCTTGACCTCATCCCTGAGCAACAGGGATATTTCTCCCTTCAGTCCAGCAGTGGCCAGCCACTGCGCCTCACGCCGGATGAAGCAGAGGCACTGCCCTACAGCAACACCTCGGTCTACATGACAACCCGCGCCGTACTTGCCGACGCCATGGCAAAATTGAGCAATCACAACGCCCAGCAAGAAGAATACTTGTCCGATCTGGTCGCCATCACCGCCGCAAGCGGCGGTCGTGCCAAGGTGCACCTGGCGGCAGACCCAAACGATGTCCTTGGCTTCAATAATCCTGCGGAGTTGCTGGAAGTCGAAACTACCTTGCGCACCCGGCAGCAGACTGCCCGAGAAAACCTGCTGCCGACCGAGGAATTCCGCCCCCTGAGCGACTGGTTGGCGCTATTTGCTGATCCAAGCAAACAGGAACAGCTCCAGCACTGTCTGGAAAGTGTCTACGGAGCCAATCCTGAAACCATTTCCCGACAACAAGCACTCTACTTGCCCTTGCTGCAGTTCGCCCGGCAACAACTCGGCGACCAGGCGGACGCCGAACGCCTGGCCATCATTCGTGTCCCCGGCCGACTCAATGTCATGGGGCGACACGTTGATCATCAAGGTGGCCACTGTAACCTGATGACCATCAGTTATGAAACCATCATGGCTGTCCACCCCAGACAAGACGACACGGTGCGCCTCTTCAATCTTGACGAGAAAAACTACCGCCCCTGTCAATTTTCCATGAGCAAGCTGATCGCCGATCTTCCCTGGGCAGACTGGCACTCACTGATTGACAGCCCACAACTCAAAAAACTCATCGGCGAGTACGGCGTTGACTGGTCACACTACATCCAAGCGGCATTCCTGCGCCTGCAAAAACAATTCCCTCAGAGCCTACTTCGAGGAATGGACATCTTCGTCTCCGGGAACATTCCGCCGGCCGCCGGCCTAAGCTCTTCGTCCTCTTTGGTGGTGGGCGCTGCCAGCGCGGCGGTGCGCATCAATGGCCTTGACTGCCGACCGGCAGAGCTCGTGTCGCTCTGCGGAGAGGGCGAATGGTACGTCGGCACCCGCGGCGGCAGTGCCGATCACGCCGCCGTCATGCTTGGGCAACGCGACGCCGTTGTCAAAGTGCGCTTTTTTGATTTTGGCGTTGAGGATATTGTGCCTTTCCCCGCCAACTTGAGCATGCTGGTCTGCGATTCCGGGCTCAAAGCCCGCAAGGCCAAAGGCGCCAAGGATCAATTCAATCATCGCGTCGCCTGTTATCGCTTGGCCTTCCGCATCATTTGCCGCCAGTTCCCGCAATACCGCCATCTTCTCCACCATCTGCGAGACGTCAACGCCCGTACTCTCGGAGTCCCGCCGGCATGGATTTACCGCATCCTGCTCTGCCTGCCCGAGCAGGCCACCCGCACCGATATAGCCAAGCTGCTCCCCGACGAAAACCTCAGTCCCTTCTGGGCCGGTCACCAGGGCCTCGGCGAAAATGTCAACTACCCGCTGCGCGGTGTCGCCATGTTCGGCTTGGCCGAAGCCGAACGCTCACGCGCTTACGCCGATCTACTCAGGAAGGGCGATATCAACGAAATCGGCCGCCTGATGCGTTGCTCCCATGACGGCGACCGCGTGGTCAGCTTCGGACAAGACGGCAAAGCACAGCCTTACTCGTCACCGGTAGACAACAGCAAGCTCCTCCAGCTCATGGACGACCTCAGCAGCGGCGAGCCCGAACGGGTCATGGCCGCTCAATTACGCTACCAGCCCGGAGCCTACGCCTGTAGCCTGCCCGCCATTGATGAAATGGTGGACATCGCCCAAAGCGTCCCCGGCGTCTACGGCGCGCAACTGGCCGGTGCCGGCCTGGGCGGCTGTATGATGATCCTGGCGAAACGCGAGGCCGTCGAAGATGTCAGACGCGAAATGATCGCGCGCTACTACGCACCACGTCAATTGCCGGAAGGCATTCTAGTATGCCACCCCATCGCCGGCGCGGGACTTTTCCCTGGAGCCCCGCTGAACACGCATTAGAGACGGTGCGATATCCACACGACCGCATGCCAGGGCGCGCCCGCTACCGTGCCCACCCCTGCCTGCCGCCAACGTCGCCCCACACCGTAACCTGGAAATAAAAAAGGACCGCTCGTGTGAGCGGTCCCTTTGACAGACTGAGACTCAGTCCCGTTTTACTTCTTCTTGGCTTTGCTTCCGCAGCCCTTGGCACAGGGTTTGCCCCCGGCGCAGGCAACATTGGCCTTGGCATAGGTCTCGGCATTCACAAACTTGGTCAGATTACGGCCATCTTTGGTCACGGCTTTCAAAGCATGACGGCCATTGTCATACTTGACTTTCCCAGTAACCTCGGCCTCAACCTTTTTGCGGAGCTTCACATCGTAGAATGTGTCTTTCATCTTCTTTTCCTTCTCTTTGACTGTGATGTACCCATTGGACGCCACCATTGCGCCCACCCAAATTGAGGCTAATCAACACGTAGATGACCATACATTACAGCAGGCACATAGGACTTTGCAAACCGTATTCACACTTTTTTTGCACTTTTTCCGCAAAAAGTAATAAAAAAACACATTTACCTGGATAATCAGGACGAAAATTGCGCCCTCACAGCCGAAACCGCAGTCGAAAAGGACAGGTAACCGCTCACTCGTTGATAAAGTGGACATTGTGGACAAGCACCTGTTCCCTGTCCGTTCTGCGGAACTAAGCACGCCCGTTTCCCGGTTGTGCTGCGAATATCAATGAGTGACTGTTTACAAGGACAGTTCGGAAAAACAAGCCCCCGGCTTTAGCTTTCTCTGCCGGCGATTATATTCACCGTTCATTAATGACTTCCCCTGTTTTCCATTTCCCGCGCTCACCTCGCTGCTTATCCAGCTCAGGAATCAACCGCGCGCAATATGATCTTACGCAACAGCGGCAATTCGGACGGGGCCAAAACATCGGGACCTTTCACCATGCTTAAATCTATTGTCTGGCTCGTCCTTGTACTCATCGCTCTCACGAGTTCCTCCTGTGTGACCACCTCGCCGGCTGACCCCAAAACGTCACTCAATCAATGGCAATGTCTGGGCAGCAACAGCAACGAATGTTCCCAGCAACTCCCGCTAGCACCCTTCCCGCTGATACTGCAAACACCAGACGGCAGCCTCAATGAGGAGAAATACGGTACGGCCACGGCAGCCATCAATGCCTACCGCGAGCAATGGCTGCGCGCAGTCCCCTCGCTTCAAGAAAAGACCTTCCTTGAAGAGCTGCGCCAAGCGCCTGCCGCTCTGCGCTTGAATAGCGTCAAGACGCTCCTCGCTACGGATTTTTTTGCCGCGACGGACAAACAGCTGACTCAGGCACTGGCCATGACACCGCAACTCAATCCCACGCAAAAAAACAATCTGGAAACCGTCATTTTGCAGCACCAGCACATGAAGTTGCTCTTTGACGCCGCGCTGGCTCGCGATCAGCTCCGGGAAAACCCCACGACCGCCCAAGCCTGCCTGACCACAGTGCGCCGCCTGCACCGACTTCGTGAGGTCATGGTCAAGACTCACCCCGACTACATTGAAACCCTGCGCGCTGATGAAAAAGCCGCCGGCGACTGGGCAGCCGAAAACTGGACTGCGCTCTTTGCCGATGCCGAGCCTACGCAGCCCCTGCCCGCCATCTGGCTGCTGGCTACCGACTCCGCCCGCTCTGGCATACAACAAGACTGGGGCAAGCGCCTGATTGACGACTGGCGTAGCGCGACCCCACGACTCCTTCACCTGAACGCAGGCCCAGCCCCAGCAGACAGCTCTGCATGCAAGCAAGCCTGCTGGCTCATCCAGACCATGGTCCTGCCGGAAAAACACGGCGAGATTGCTGCCTATATCAACTTCCTTGCCCTGCCGGGCCGCTGCTCACTCTTCTTCAACGGCCTGCACGTAGGACAGAAAGACAACAAGGAGGCTGAATCCTGCCGTTTTCAACTCCAGCCTTTCGCCCCACAGCACAATGAACAAACCATAGCTATCTACTTCCCCGATGGCTGCCCGAAGCAGTACCCCTTTCCGATCTGGATATCATCCTCGCCCCTGAAGTAAGGACAGAATAACATGAGTCAAGCTATTGTCTGCGTGGCCTGCGGCGGTCAATCCACTGAACACGAAGTGTCACTGCTCTCCGCCAAAAATGTCAGCGACGCCCTGCCACGAGACAAGTACACTCCACTGATAACCGGTATTGACAAGCAGGGCATTTGGCATCTCTATCCCGATGAGCGCTTCTGCGTCAACGCCGACGACCCAACGAAGATATCGCTGGCCCCCTCAGGTATACCGGTTTTCCCCGTGCGCAGCAGCGATGGCCCCGCGCTCCAAGAGCTGCACAGCGGTAAGCGACACCCCTTTGACATCCTCTTTCCCGTTCTGCACGGCGCCAACGGCGAAGACGGCGCCATGCAGGGCCTCTGCCAAATGCTCGCCTGCCCTTGCGTCGGCTGCGACGTCGGCAGTTCCGCCGCCTGCATGGATAAGGACATAACCAAACAGCTGCTCGCAGCCAACGGCATCAGGGTGGCCCGCTCAGTAATCCTCCGCCACGGCAACAACCACTGGCGGGCAGAGGAAATCATCGCCACCCTGGGCCTGCCAATCTTCGTCAAACCCGCCCGCACCGGCTCATCCGTCGGCGTCGCCAAGGTCAAGTCCATTGACGCGCTGGCAACCGCCGTCGCCGACGCCTTCCGCTACGATCGGAAAGTGATTGTCGAAGAGTACATCCAAGGCCGGGAGATCGAATGCGCTGTGCTCGGCAACGCCGAACCCTTCTGTGCCATCCCCGGTGAAATCATCCCCCACACGGAGTTTTATTCCTACGAGGCCAAGTACATCCTGGCGGACGGCGCCTCCTTGAAAACCCCCGCAGATTTGACGCCCGACCAAATTAACCAGGTGCAGGCGCTGGCCTGCCGTGCCTACCAGATTCTCGGCTGCTCCGGCATGGCTCGCGTGGATTTCTTCCTCAAGCCGGACGGTAGCTGGGTGCTCAATGAACTCAATACCATTCCCGGCTTCACCAAAATCAGCATGTTCCCCAAACTCATGCAGCTATCGGGCTTCTCGTATCCCGAGCTGATCGCCCGCCTGCTGCAACTCAGTGTTGACTTCCACGCCGAAAACGCCGTGCTGAGCGAGGCCATTCCCGGCAGCCCCTGACCTCTCTGAGGCCATAACAACCGGAGTAAGGCCCGGCGGCAAGCCCCCTTTACTGATTCTCGATGGAGGCCATAGTAGCTATTTGACAAAGGGCGCGACCAAGATGGCGCTTGCCCCGGATTACCGACTGGCCTCAACACAGCGTCAGCCAAAATGAAGCATGATACAAGAAACACACAAGCCCCGCCCGGCAGTCGTGCCGAACGGGGCTTGATGATAAGCTTGGGAGTATGAGTTGCTGCTTACTCGATCTCAATGGCTTCAGCGGGACAAGCGTCCTGGCAGGCGCCGCAGCTGACGCACTCTTCCTCATTCACGACGGCCTTGCCATCAACCATCTTGATGCACTCAACCGGGCATTCGCCTACGCAACTCTCACAACCAACGCACTTGTCCTTGTCAATCTTTGCTGCCATACTACACCTCTCTGCTATTGTTCCTGGTTTTCGGTTTCCATTGGACGCAGTCAGTCACCACGTTCCTTAACAACGAAACGAAACGGTTTGAATATAACTCTGAAAAGCTCTCCGGCAAGACAACGGACGGCACATTCCATGCCCCCCGGGTAAGCGGTCACGCCTTGGTAAAGTGGACACTGTGGACATTGTGGACACTGTGGACAGGCACCTGTTTCCTGTCCGTTCTGCGGCACCAGGCACGCCTGTTTCCCGGCTGTGTTGCGGGCTTGCAGCCCGCAGCGGCACATGACCCCGCAAACGAAAAA
>JAAZKQ010000030.1 GCA_012799755.1 Lentisphaerota bacterium
GGCTCGTCGCGGCGGCCTGGCCTTGCCGGTCATCAACGTCCATCCGCCGTTTCGTGGTGGCACGGGCGACACCATTGTGTCCTATCGCCTGCTATTGCCGGCGGGCGAGGCGGTCGTTTTCCAGGCGCAGACGGCCATTCGTGATCACGGTTCCACTGAACCGCCCAGTGACGGCGTTGAATTCGTCGTCGCGGTGGCGACAGCTGATGACGCGGCGCCCATACGGCTCAGCAGCCGTTTCAGTGACAGCAAGGTCTGGGAGCCCATTGAGGTTGATCTGTCGGCCTATGCCGGCAAAGAGATTGTGTTGTCCTTGCTTGCGGGGCCCGGTCCGGCGCGCAATACCACTTGCGACGGCGCCCACTGGGGTGCGCCCACGGTGATTGTGGGTGCGCAGCCGCAGCCGCTAAGTGAGGATGTCTGGCGCGAGCGTGAGGAGCAAGCAATCGCCTTGGCGCGTCAAGCGGCGGCCGGCAAGCGTGGCGCCGGCGCCTTCACTCTCCGCGGCGAAGCCGGTCAGTATGGCGCGGCGATCATCCCTGGTGATGAAGGCATTGTTGATGGCGTTATCGCGTTTTCCGACGGCGAGAAGGACTTGTGCTATCGCGGCTTCACGGTGCGCATACTGGGCGAGGACCTCGGCGCCGCCGCCGGGAGCGTGGCGCTGCACAGCGTGAAAACGCGGCGTAGTTGGCTGGGCGGTGATTTCATCATTGATCATCAGGCCGATATTCGCGGCGTTACGGTGCCTTTCCGGCTGCGGGCGCGTGCGGATGGCGGAGTGTTGAAGTTGGAGTGGAGCATGCCCGGGCAGGAACGCGATATGCGTGGACAGCCGCGTTTTGAGAAGATTGCGCTTGGTCCCGGTCGCGAGGCGGCCTGGCGGGTCTACGCGGGCTTTGGCAATGTCATGGAGGATTTGCAAGCGCCCTTCACGCTGAATGCAGGCGGCTTTTCGTTGAGCACGCGCCATGTCGGTGCGGATTATCGCAGCGGCTTGAGCATAGCTCTGGCCTCGGATTATTTCCCTGACCGCATGCGGGTGGTGCCGGCGGACAAATTGTTCACGCTTGAGGCGCATAACGACCTGAGCTATTTCATGGCGCCGTCCAGTCACGGCGCCTTCAGTGCCGCGAAGGAGTATGGCAAAATCGTTGGCTTCAAGGCCTCGCCTGGTCTGGAGGAGCTCAAGGGGCGGCAGTGTCTTGACCAGTGGGGCGGCGATTACTTGGCGGCGGCCGAGCAGATTCGCCTGGCGGCGCGCTATGGCCTGACACACTCTGTCTTTGTCAAGCACGCCTGGCAGCGCTGGGGCTATGACTACCGCCTGCCGGAAATCTATCCGCCCGCCGGCGGGCTGGACAGCTTCAAGACCATGCCTGACGCCTGCCATGAAGCCGGCATTCTCTTCGCCCCGCATGACAACTATATTGATTTCTACCCTGACGCCAGGGGCTACAGCTACGACCACATCATCTTCAATGCCGACGGCACGCCGCAGAAGGCCTGGTATAACAAGGGCCGCAAGGCGCAGAGTTACCGCTGGTTGCCGCATGCATTTCAGCCGTGGATGATTGAGAATATGCAGCTCATGCGGGACGGTTTTGCCCCGAACAGTCTGTTTATTGACGTCTTTTCGGCCATCGCGCCCCGTGATTACTATGACCGCGAAGGGCGTTTTTATGACCAGAAACGCATGGCTAAGGAGTGGGCCGAGGCCTTTGATACCTGTCGGCGTATTCTCAAGAAAGGCTCGCCGATGCTCAGTGAATGCGGGCATGACGGACTCATCGGTTCGCTTGACGGCGCGCAGTCCGACCACCACCATGCAGGGCGTTGGGGTGCGCAGTGCCTGGATACCGACCGCACGCCCTGGCACGACATCGTTACTCACGGCAAGATGGTTCCCCTCGCCGGCGGTCTTGGCGGTCGTTATGCCAAAGGCGAACCCGGGCATGGCTACGGCAGCGACGACTATCTGTCCAATACCGTGCTGGGCGGTCGCAACCCCATGAGCGACGGCCCCTTCAGTCGTTCGGCGGTATTGACTTACTGGCTGTTGCACGATGTCTGTGACGTCCTTGCCCGCCAGAGTTTTGACCGGCACGAATTTGGCAAGACGGTGCGCCAGCAGCATACGGTCTTCGGCGGCGGCGTGAGCCGCGTCTGGGCCAATCGCGGTGCGGAAGACTGGGTGCTGGCCGATGGACGGGTGTTGCCGGAATATGGCTTCTGGGTGGAGACGCCCACGGCCAGCGCCGGTACCTTTACCATTGACGGTCGGCGTGTCCGCATGGCTCAAAGTCCCAATCTGCTGTTTGTGGACACCCTGCCGCCGCTGGGCTCACTATATGGTCATACCAGCATCAGCACCCGCGTCGAGAAGGTCGAAAAGCTGTCCGAGCAGAAGTATCTGCTGCAGGTATCCTGGGATTTTCAGAGTGCTTTTGCTCCTGCCAACATCAATCATTTCATTCATCTGTGCCATCCCGCCAGCACGCATCCCGAGAGCATTCTATTCCATGGCGCGATCAGGGCAAGTGACCTGAACTTGGCTGAGCCGGGCAGATATGTGTCGGACATTGTTGTGAATATTCCCAACGATGTCCCGGCGGGCGAATTGAACATCCGCTACGGATTGTACCATTCCAAGCAGGGCAACCGTCTGCCGCTGAGTGGGGTTGATGTCTCAGCCGGTCGTGCCAATGGCGGCGTTATCAAGATTGAGCGGCAGGGGGAGGTGATTCGTTCGGAATACATCGGCAACCCGGATGAAATCGCCACCAGTAGTATTGACTTGCCGATGGTTGACTTCGGCATGCTGAGCACGAACGGCTCTTTCCGTTTGCAGACACCCAGCCCGCAAACGATGGTTGTCATACCTTTGGCGGCGTCCCTGCCTTTCCGGGCGGAACTGAATCTGGCCAAACTCGGCTATGGCGGCAAAATCGCCCGCAGTGCCAACTTGGTCATGCCCTGGGTCGAATTGCCGCGCCAGCCCGTGATGAGCCAGCAAGGCGACCGCCTGAGCATTGAGTTTGACGCGCAGTCCTTCGCCTATGAAATTCATTTTTGATAGCCGGCCAGCAATCTGAGCTGTTCGATAAAAAACGGTAATCGCTCACTCATTGATAAGGAGTTGTACAGAAATTAAGTTTACATTCTCGGTTCCTTTTCTCGGTTTTCTGTAGCGCCTTTCCAAGGCGCCTGATTTTGGGGTTTCCCCCACCCCAGGCTGAAGCCTGGGGTTAAGCATGGTTAAGCGCCTACGGCGCAATCATGCA
>JAAZKQ010000255.1 GCA_012799755.1 Lentisphaerota bacterium
AGTCGGTGGACGCCAAGGCTCGTCAGCCGCGGCGGGCGCTGTCGCCGCCAAATCGCCACGAGGCCGCGTGCCTTCGCGCAACTCGGCCATAATCTGGTAAAGCAGCTTCACTCGCGGCTTCTGCCGTGCGTCTATACTTCGCCGCAAAATCCGATACGACAGCAACTCGTCAACTGTCACATCGCAGGCTGACGACACAGCTTCGTGCAGCTCGGCGTCAATCGTCGCCGGCAAGCGACGGGCGTCAAGGCTTAGATTCACCATCACCTGCATGGGCCGTCCGCTCATTTCATCGCCAGCCATCAGCCACGCTTACGCTTGGGTACACCGCGGGCTTTTACCAGTTCCAGCTCCTTCTGATACAGATAGCCGCGCTGGCAGAGATTCTCAATCTTCTCTTCGAGCTCCAGCCAGTTCTCTTCCGTCGGCTTGCTGTCGTAGTCCCAAACCACCTCGCCCGCAGGTAAAAACTGCCATTTGATCGTTTCACCACGGAAAGACACGCGCACTTGGCGCTTGCCGCCTTCCCAATTCTTATCAATCCAGCCGATGGGTCGCCGCATGTCGGCTCCTTTTTGCACACATGTCGCAGCAATATCTGCGGCCAATGAGCTCAGCGGCCTTTGCGAGCCGCCTCAAAAGCCTTGCTGATGTCGTCTTCTGTAAATCGGTCCGCGAGCTTGCTGCTCAACGCGCCCCGGCGGTCATAAAACCAGAACTGCGGCAAACTGCGCAACTTGTTCGCCTTTGCCACCGGGTCATCGCCGTCCTTGACCAGCACTTGCACGTAAGTAGCCTTGCCGCGGCTGTCCTCGCAAAGCCGCTGTGCCAGATTGCCCTGACGCGTACTGCCCGGTGAGCCGTCGTGATGAAAATGGATGACCGTCACCTGGTTTTCCACCACCATGTCTTTGGCCCGCAACGGTCCTTCCTTGCCGCCGGCCTCCGCCGCCGCTGCCTGCTGTGCTCCAGCCATGAATGCCTGGTAGTCAATCTTCACCTCTATGCGCCCCATCTGCCGCGCGAAATAACGCAACTCATTCTCACCGTCTGCAAATAAAAAGGCGCCATTTTTGATTCCCAGGAAAGGTGCCGTCAAGACCTTCTTCGGCGCGCCACTCAGCGTGTACTTCACCGGCGACGGATTTTCGATTTTCAGCCGCTCCACCCGCCGCATTTCCACTTTCAACGGCTCGCTCGCTGTCCATTCCTGAAACTTTAGGTGGCCCTTTTCATAGCCCGCAAACATTCCCGAGTAGCTCTTGCCGCCCGCCTTCAGGGTGTCCGCCCATGTCGCCACACTCAGCATGCAACCAAGAAAAATCGTCACCAAAAACCGCATCAGACACCTCACTTTCACATCATGGTACTACCCCAACACCCCTGCGCACATATGCGCACGCAATGATAATATGCCCCCTCTTCCCGCCAGGGAAAGACGCTCGGGACACATTTGTGGAAAATGTAGTAAGCGGTCACCCATTGATAATTGGCCGGTCCAAGGGACGCTGAGACCGATGGAACGAATTGCGGCGGCGTTGGGGCGAGGACTCACGACTCATAAGGCATGATCCCATGAATTGGACAACCGGGACGCCCTGGACCGTGGGGAATGACACCTTGGACTCAGGGGACTGGTTGGCC
>JAAZKQ010000256.1 GCA_012799755.1 Lentisphaerota bacterium
AGGGGCGCCTGCCAGAACCGCTCGCCGTCCCGCGTCCAGCCCGTCACCTTCCGCCCCCCGAAGATGCGCACGGCGTCACGAGCCTCACCGACGATGCTCAGGCCGTTGTCACGCGCATCAAGCAGCAGCGGCTCATCCAGAAAATAATCGCCGGCGTGGACGACGATGCGATGCGGTCCAGCCGGCGCCTGCCGCGCGGCGTCACGAGCGGCGGCCAGGGTGGCAAAGGGCTTGTCAGCGCTTCCGGCATTGGCATCGCTGCCGGTGCCGGCGACATGATAGTCAGCCGCCGGCAACGCCAAGGGCAGCACCAGTGTGCAGATACTTAACAGTCTAATCTTCATCAGGGAGCGCTCCTTCACTGATTCTTTCGGGCCACGCCACGTCGGCGCCGGCAAGCAGTCAAGCGGACAAAGGTTGTTTAATTCTTGTAGCCGCCGCAGCTGCGACCGCCGTCAACGACAAAGTTGCTGCCGTTGGCGAAGGCCGCCTTGTCTGAGCAAAGGAAAACAATCATATCAACGAGTTCCTGCGGTTCGGCGGCGCGCCCGAGGCGCGTGGGCATATTCGCCATGGCGGCGCGGGTCAGCACCGGCCCGGGCGACACGCAGCAAGCGCGCACACCATGGGGCGAAGCATAGACCGCCAGCGACTTGGTCAGGCTGATCATGCCGCCCTTCGCCGCGCTGTATTCCATGGAACTGCTGCCGGTCACGCCGTCCACCGACCCCAGATTGATGATCACGCCTCTCTTCTGCTCAAACATCTGATTGAGCACCGCCCGGCAAAAATAGATCGGGCCCTTGAAATTGACGTCCATGCCCCAGTCGAGCACCTCCAATGGCATGTCCTTGAAACTCTCCTTGCGTTGGAAAATGCGCCCGGCGAAGCCCCCGGCACAGTTGATGAGAATGTCAATGCGTCCGTATTGTTCCACCGTGAACTTCGCCGCGGCCTCGACTTGGCTGTAATCACGCACATCGCACAGCCGTCCAAGCGCCTGGCCGCCCTTGGCGCAAATGCCCGCCACCGCAGCCTGCAAAGCCTCGTCGTTGACGTCCGTCAACACCACCTTAGCGCCACCGGCTGCCAGATTCTGCGCCGACAAGAGCCCCATGCCCGAAGCCGCACCCGTAACGATGGCCACCTTACCCGTGAAATCCAATTCCAGACTCAACATGACGATCCTCCAAATGCTGTTGTTAGACCCAACTCCTTGTGCGACAAGTCACCCAAGGGAAACAAAAACTACGGTCAGAAAGCTACCCCGCCAGCTCTCATTTGCAACCGCCGGCCAAGTGAATAGACGTGCAAAGCGCAATCGGTCCGCCATTGATATTGGTCGGTCCCGGGGGACGGCGCCTGAAACCGATGGGACTCATTGGCGGCGGCGCTGGGGCGAGGACTCACGACTCATAAGACATGATCCCATGGATTGGACAACAGGGACGCCGGGGACCGCAGGGAATGACGCATTGGACTCAGGAGACCAATGCTCTTCACATAAGAGCCAACATAAATATTGACGAACATTCAGCTCATATAAGAAGCATTGATGTTCGTGCCGGCAAGGCACGCTGAAGGCGTGCCACATACCAGACACGAAAGGTGGGTTCCATTGCCCCTTTGGCCGCAGTCAGCTTCGCCGACTGCGGCCAAAGGGGCCGAGGAACACGAGCATAAACGGCCC
>JAAZKQ010000002.1 GCA_012799755.1 Lentisphaerota bacterium
AACGCCTCGACAAAGCGCGGCAACGACAGCCCGCCGAGCTTGTCGCGGTCATAGAAGATGACGGATGCGTACCAGCCGGCCTTGCTGCTGCCCGGATCGCGCGGGTAGTGAGCGCGAAGGCCCGGCAATTTGCAGATGGCATCGGTGAAATAACGCATGGCGCGGTCAATTTCGGCCATCTCGGCGGGGTACTTCTTGAGCTGTTCGAGGCCGACGGCCGATGACAGCTGGTGAATGCGGTATTTGTAGCCGCCCCAGGGAATGGGGCCGATGGCGGGATCGAGGTCCTTGTCGAGCACGGCCTGCTGCCGTTCGTAGTGGGCGAAGCGCACGGCGCGCTTGAGGATTTCCTCGTCATCACAGAGGAGCATGCCGCCCTCGCCGATGGCAAAGGACTTGCCGGACATGAGCGAGAAGGCGGCGACATCGCCGAAGCTGCCGAGCATGCGGCCCTTGTAGAGGCCGCCCTGTGCATGGGATACATCCTCAATGACCTTGATGCCGTGCTTGTGGGCAATGGGCATGATGGCGTCCATATCGGCCGGGTGGGAGAGGTAATGCACGACCATGACGACCTTGGTGCGCGGGGTGATGTGCGCCTCAAAACTCTGCGGGTCGAGGCAGAGTGTGTCAGGTTCGACGTCGGCGAAAATTACCCTGGCACCCAGGGACAGCGCCTGCACGGCGGAGGCCCAGTAGGTGATGGAGGGGCAGATCATTTCGTCGCCCGCGCCGAGTCCCAGGCCGTACATGGCGCAGTGCAGGGCGGCGGTGCCGCTGCTGTTGGCCAGCGCGTAGCGGCGGCCGTTCCACTGCGCGTAGGCCGCCTCGAAACGCCGCGTGATGTCAATGCCGGACATATTGCCCGCGCGCAGGCAGGAGAGTACCGCCTCCTCAATGGCCGGAGTGATGATGGGCCAGCGGAAGATCTCGTCGTCGTGTTTGCTGACAGCCGGGCTGCCGCCAAGTAATGCCAGAGTACTCATGTGTCGCGTGCCTCCTCGTAGAAAACACAGTCACTGCTTGGGGGGCCTGGGGTGGCGGCGCAGGTACGCGCCGGGCGCCCAGCCGAGAAATTGTGCATAGACGTCGAAGAAATCTTGGCCGCTGTGGCGGACGGTCTGAGCGTCCACGCGTTCGGCGCCGATTTTTTCCCGCGTGTCGGCCATATTGCAGTCCATATAACACACGTCGAGGACGAACTCGCTCGGCATGGGCATGGCCTGGTAGCGCGGGAGTTCGCGCAGCGCTTGCTCGGCGGCATCGCTCAGTTCGGCGCGCACGGCGGCGGGGTGGCGATTGCTGGCGCTGTAACGGGCGAGGCCGGTCTTGGTTGCCACCGTGGTCAATGGCCGCCCGCCCACAAAGGCCCGCGCTTCGCGGCAGGCGGCCTCGTCGCCGGCGACAAGAATGGTCGGCACGCCAAAATAAGCGGCCTTGAGGATGCCGATGCCGATCTCGCCGATGGGTTCGCCATTGAGGGCCATGCTGACAATGGCGTGGCTGTTGTAACTGTGGTTGAGATAGCCGTCGGCGACGCCGGCCATGGCGTGGGCGCCGAGCTGGATGGCTGCCGCGCAGCTGCCGTCGAGGCCGTGGCTGATGGGCGCGAGTATGCCCATGATATTGACGAGAGTGATGGCCGGGTGCAGCTGGCCGATGTCGAGGTTGTTGCCGCCGCCATGGCCGTCAGCGACGAGGACCTCGCCGGCGCCGCCCTTGACCAGCCCTTCGGCAAGGGCGTTGACCTCGCCTGTCAGCATGGCCAAGGCGATGGGCAGATTGACAATCTTGTTGCCGATGTTGTCGCTGACGCCATTGACGCCGCTGACGCCCTCCAAATCGGTCATGACATTGATTTTCATGGCGGCATTTTCCTTGTTCAGAGACCGAGGACGCGGATGGCGTTCTCGCGGGCGATTTTTTGGAAGACCTCTTCGCTGATGTCGCCTTTTTGACGCAGGTCGAGGAGAAAGTCCGCGAGGGGGCGGAGGGTCGGCATGGTCGGCTGGCAGATGTCGGTGCCGAAGAAAAGGCGGTCTTGGAACTCGTTGAGGAAGCGCACGGCGTGATCGCGGTCGCGCGTCAGGGCATTGGCGCCGCTGTGGGCGGAGAGATCGCCATAGAGGTTCGGGTACTGCCGCATGAGCTGTGGCAGGCGTCCCTCCTTGACGGGGCCTTGTGGGTAGTTCATGCGTTCAATGAGCGTTGGCCGCGCGCCGATCTCGGCCCAGAAAGCCTGCGAATGGCCGAAGAATTTGAGTTTCGGGAAGCGCTTGAGAGACTCTTCCAGGCCGGGCAGACCGGCTTCGTCCACCAGGCCATAGGAGTAGCCGAGGTAGGGCGAAAGATGGAAGGTCAGTGGAATGCCGGCGATTTCCGTGCTGCGGAAGAGATTCTGCACCAGCGGATCAATGATGCGCAGGTTGGCGGTGACTTCGCCGATGCCCTTGCAGCCGAGATCGCGGTAGTAGCAGAGCATGCGTTCAAGGGGCGCGTAGGGCGAATTGCTCAGCGCGCGGGGATCAATGTTGCAGAAGGGGATGAAGCGTCCAGGATAAGTGTCGGCGATTTCCAGCACTTCCTCGTTGCTCTGCGGCTGGGTGCAACATTCGGGCGCTGCGCCGGGCAGAATCACGCCGCGTTCAATGCCGATGCGGTCATAGGCGGCAATGAGCTCCTGCGGCGACGCGTAGGTCTGCTGATCACCAAGCCGCGGAAAGCCCTTGTGACGGCGGGTGTGGACGTGGATGTCAATGAACATGACGGTACACCTCTTACTGGCAGAGCTCCTGCTCGGCCTCGCGGAATATGGCCATGGCCTGGTCAGCGTCTTTGGCGGTGAAAGCTTCGTTGATCATGAGATTGAAATGGCTGGCGACAGTCGTGTCGGCATTGGGCGTCGGGTAGTCGCGGCTGCCACAAGTTTTGTCCGGCGCGGATGTCCAGGGGTGGCTGTCGCTGCGGTGGCGGAACCAGTCCTGGCGGGCCGGCAAGGCGCCGCTGTACTCAGGGTTGATGGGCAGGCCGCGTTTGGCCAGCGCCGCGCAGAACTCGGCCTTGCGGCAGGGCATGGACTCCTGCCGGAAGCGCAGACGCCAGAACCAGTAGCAGCAGTCCGCCGCAGCGTCCTGCGGAATCGCCACCGAACGGAGCTCGCCCAGACCGCGTTCGCGCAGCATCGCCGCCACGGCCTGGCGGCGGTGGACAATGTCCGCCAGCTTCTTGAGTTGGACGCGGCCGATGACAGCCTGGAATTCGTCCATATTGCAGTTGATCGCGACCAGCTCGTTGCTGGCGCCCGCCGGGCGATTGAAGGGCTTGCCGCGGTCGGCGGCGCGGCGGATGCGCCAGTACATCTCTTCGTCGCGGGTGTAGACCACGCCGCCCTGGCCGCCAACGCAGGCGAGTTTGCCGAACATGAACGAAAAGGCGGCAGCCGCGCCAAAGGTGCCGACGAGCTGGCCGCCGACGCTCGCCAGGTGTGTCTGGGAACAGTCCTCAATCACTGGCAGCTTGTGCTTCCGGGCGACGGCCATGATCTCCTGCATGGGCGCGGGCTCGCCGCCGATGTGAGCGACGACTACGGCGCGGGTGCGCGGGGTGATGCGCGCTTCGAGTTCCTCCGGGCCGATGTTGTAGGAGCCGGGCATGGTGTCCACAGGCACGGGCAGGCAGTTCAATGCGGCGATGGGCATCATGCCGCCCGGGTCGGTGATGGCGCTTACCGCGACTTCCGCGTAGGGCGGCAGATTCAGCGCGCGCAGCGCCACATACAGGGCGTTGGTGCCCGAATTGACGCCGTCGGCGTAGCCGCCGCCGAGCAGCGCCGCGAATTCCTTGCCGAAGGCCTCTTCTTCGGGGCCGTTGTAACCGGGCGTGTTGCCGCTGGCGATGGCTTGGTCGCAAAGGCGCATCAATGCGGTTTTTTCTTCTTCGCCGAAGCTGTGACGGGTCGGGAAGGTCCAGGTGGTGATGGCCATGGTCGCGAATCTCCTTTCTGAGTCAAGGCGTGTTTGCAAGCAAGCGTTCGGCATTGCCGCCGAGAATCTTGGCGGTGACGACAGCGGGCAGCGCCAGCGAGCGGATGAGCTCGGCGTGGCGGGAATCGAAGTAGTCTCTGGCGAAGAGTACGCGGTCCTGAAATTCGTCCAGGAAGCGCCGGGTATAGTCGAGGTCGCGCGAAAGGGCGAGAAAACCCGAACCGGCGGATATGTCGCAGTGGAGATTGGGGTACTGGCGCATAAGCTGCTCAATGCGGCCGCCGGGCAGGACCGGCGCGCCGGCCGGTGGATAGTTGACGCGCTGATAAAGGTCGTCATTGGAAATATGCAGCCAGAAGCCCGGCGCGTGGCCAAGGAAGGCGGTGTTCGGACAGGCTTGCAGGACGCGCTCAATGTTGTCAATGCCGCCGCCCCACCATTCTGTCCAGGTCTCAGTGCTGCTTTGCCGGCGATTGTATTCGAGGTGGAAGATCACCGGCATGCCCAACTCGCCGGCGCAACGGAACAGCAGCAGCGCGTCCGGATTGTCATACAGCATACGGCATTTGAGCTCGCCGCAGACCTGTGCGCCATAGATGTCATGCGCCGCGCGCAGGGCCGCGCAGGCCTCCGGTCGTCGCGGATCGGGACAATAGCCCAGAACGAAGCGTTCCGGACAGCGCTCCACGTAGTTCAGGCAACGAGTGAAGGGAATGGGCCCCGTCGAGCTTCCCAGCAGAGTCGTCGGCAGCACCTGCCGATAATTCCGACTGTACTCGTGTTCCTGGCATTCCCAGCTCAACAGCCAGCAGCGGTCAATGCCATTGGCGTCCATGTTCGCCAGAAAACGCCCAAGGTCGTGACCATGCCAATCCGGGTGATTATGCGCATCAATGACCGCCATCGCCAAAACTCCGTTGATAGATGAAATATGTGTCTACAACTGAGAATATATAGAGTGTATCGCGGCATCAGCGGAAATCAACGCCAGAAAGATGAAGTTGGGTTTGGCGAGGCAACCGGTCACGCTTTGATATTGGTCGGTCCCAGGGGACGCCTGAGACCGCTTGGACTCATTGGCAGCGGCGCCGGGGCGAGGACTCAGAACTCATAAGGCATGATCCCATGGATTGGACAACCGGACACCCGGGACCGCGGGGAATGACACATTGGACTCAGGAGACTGGTTTGCCAACGCCGGTGACTCTTGGAAGCGTCGGCGCAGGTCGTGCGTTTTGGCGTTGAAAACCAAAGGCAGCAGGAACTGGCTGTTATCAATGGCTGACCGCCTACGCGATCAGCCCGCCTGTCACGTCTGCTTGATATCAAAATGCTGTTTGCAGGCTATGTTATGGCGCACACGACCGCAATCCATGTTGCCGGCGACGACGACGGTGCAGACAGTTCATTCGTCCTATGCCGAAGCAACCCTTAATAGCGAGGCCATTCATGACCCCATATAGACGCGTCGTCATCACCGGTATCGGTGCAGTGTCCCCCCTGGGCAATACCATTCGAGAAAATTGGGAAAACCTGCTCGCCGGCAAGTCCGGCATTGGCGCTTTGACCCGCTTTGATGCCACGGGCTTCCGTTGCCGCATCGGCGGTGAAGTCAAAAACCTGAATGCTGATGAATTACTCGGCCCCAAGGAGGCCAAACGCCTGGACCTGTTCTGTCATTTCGCTGCGGCGGCCGCCGATGAGGCCGTCCGCCAAGCCGGTCTGGATGGCGGCGATCACGGCGTCAATCCTGAGCGTATTGCCGTGATGGTCTCTTCAGGCATTGGTGGACTGAACACACTATCCCAGCAAATTCAGATTCTCCAGAACAAAGGGCCGGGCCGCGTTTCTCCCCTAACCGTCCCGATGATGATCTCCGACATGGCCGCCGGTTATCTGGCCATCCGCTACCAGTTCCAGGGGCCTAACTTCGGCTTGGTCAGCGCTTGCGCCTCCGGCCTGCACTCCATCGGCGAAGCCTTCTGGATGATCCGTCGCAAAGACGCCGATATTGTTCTCGCCGGCGGCACCGAAGCCAGCATCACCCCGATTGGTCAAGCGGGCTTCTCGTCCATGCACGCCCTTTCCGAACGCAATGACGATCCCACCCAGGCCAGCAGACCTTTTGACCGTGACCGCGACGGCTTCGTGCCGGCTGAGGGCGCCGGCATCCTCGTTCTTGAAGAGGCTGAACAGGCCGAAAAACGCGGCGCGACCGCCCTGGCCGAAGTGGTCGGCTATGGTCTCAGCGGCGACGCCTTCCACATCACGGCGCCTCATAGCGAGGGACTCGGCGCCGCTCGCGCGATCAATAACGCCTTCACCTGCGCGGAACTGCCCATCAGCGCCCTGGACTACGTCAACGCCCACGGCACCTCAACGCCCCTGAACGACAAGGTGGAGACCCTCGCTTTCAAACGGGCCTTGGGTGAACACGCCTACCGCGTCGCCATCAGCAGCACGAAATCCATGACTGGACACATGCTCGGCGCCGCCGGCGCCTTTGAGTCCGTCGTCTGCACCTTGGCGTTGAAAAACGGCGTCATTCCCGCCACCATAAACTACCAAACACCCGACCCGGACTGCGATTTGGATTACACGCCGAACCAGTGCCGGGAACTGCCCTTGCAGCTGGCCTTGAATGTCAGTTTGGGCTTTGGCGGTCACAACGCCGCCGTCCTCTTCAAGGCCATCTAAGCCACTGCCTTGCCGAGCCTGCGGGCGTGAGGTAGCCCCTCACTCCCTCAGGCCGTTACGACAACGCAGCCATCGCGGCCGAAGCCGCAGAGCCAAATGACCAGCACCATGAGTGAACAGCAGATAGCATCGCCAGTAGAACTGGAGCCGCCGGACCCCTTGCCGCGGCCCCCGCCGCGCAAACCTAGCGCCAAGGACGAAAATCGCTTCAAAATTACTGAAACCCTGGGCTGCTTTTTCTTCCTCCTGGCGCTGTGTTACTTGTGCCTGCTCTATGGACGTATCCCGCGTGCGCAATACGCGGCAGAGGGCGCACTGGATAGCAGCGAAAAACTGGTCGGCACCGTCGCCACGCGTGACGTTTTTGCCGAACGTGGTTTCTATTACTCGCCAACCGCTCTTGAGAAAGACAAAAAAGACAGCGGTGACGACGACGATAGCGCTACCCCGCCCGGCGCCGACACCGGCGCCGTAGCACCCACTCGCGAGCCCCCTGCTGACCTCATCCAAGTCTTTCCTGACGAAATCATCGTCCGCAAAGGCAGCGTCATCAGCGATGAGACCGCCCGCAAGCTGCAAGCGCACAATCTGTCCATCCGACAACATAACCGCATCAACCGCCGCCTGCTGCCAGTCTACCAGGCGACTCTCCTCTGCGCTCTGCTGCTACTCTGTTTCGGACTGGGCATCCACAACCTCAAGCCAGATTTTTTCCATCGTTCGCAACGCATTGTTCTCGGCAGTCTCTGCGCCGCCCTGCACTTGTCCTTGCTGGTGGCGGGCCAGTGGCTTCACGACAATGTCTTTTTCGGCAATAGCCTCCATCTCTATGCGCTCATTCCGCTGGCACTGGCGCCGGCCCTTGCGGCCTATCTCATGGGCATGCGTATCGGTCTTTGTCTGACACTTCTGCTCTCCGCCCTCACCGCGTTGCTGTTGCCGAGCAATCATCCCTTTCTGCTCGGCATCAACTGTTTCCTCATCGCCATGGTCGGCCTGCTGCTCTTCCACAACGTCAATAAACGCTACCGTTTCGCGTGGGGTGGTCTCGGCGTCGCCGCTGCCGTGTTCGCCTTCTCGCTGTTCTTCGCTTGGTACCAGGACATGCCCTGGCTCTGGAGCGGCTTGAGCAACTACGGGCCAAAACTGCTCGCATTGGCCCTGCTTAATGGCTTGATAGTGGTCGTCGCGCTTTTCCTCCTGCCCAGCATTTTGGAGCGGGTCTTCGATGTCACTACGCCGTCCTCCCTGGGCGAGCTCAATGACCGCGACCACCCACTTCTTGAGCGTCTACGCAAGGAGGCGCCTGGAACCTATGAACACAGCCTCAATGTCGCCAGGCTGGCCACTGACGCTGCCAAAGCTATCGGCGCCAACCCGGCGCTCGCCGAAGTCTGCGCCTACTTCCACGACGTCGGCAAACTCTGCGCGCCGGAGTACTTCGCTGAAAACCAGCTCGGCGACATGCCTAATCCCCATGATCAACTCAGCCCCGAGGAAAGCTGCAGCATCCTCCGCGCGCATGTCCGCCATGGCATTGAACTCGCCCGCAAGTACCGCCTCAACCGCCCCATCCGCGAGGCCATCGCCCAACACCACGGCGACAGCGTCATCGCCTACTTCTTTCAACGGGCCGAACAACTCGCCAAGAAGTCCGGCGGCAAAGCGCCGGATATCGCTGATTATCGCTACGACGGGCCACGTCCCCACCGCCCAGAAGTCGTCATCGTTAAAATTGCCGACACCTGCGAAGCCGCCATGCGCGCCCTATTCAGCAATCAGGGCAGCAGCAAAATCGGTGGCGCCCGCATCGGCGAACGCGTCAACGAACTGCTCTTTGCTAAAATGCAGGCACATCAATTCGACGCCTCATCGCTTACGGTCGCCGATTTCATGAAAATTCGCGACCAGATCGTCCAGACGCTTTGTAACATCTACCACGAACGCCCCGAATATCCACCCAAAGAGGAAACAGCGCCCGCAACGCCCGCAGCGCCTGCGGTCAACGAAACCCAAAAACGGCCCACCACGCCCGTCGCCCCCGTCACGCCCGTCGAGCCGGAATCAACTGCGGCGAACGGCCCGCCCATGGAGACGCCGTAATGAAGATCAGCCTGGCCAAAGAAGCGGGACAGCCCGCCTTGCGCCGGCGCCGACAGCTCCTGACGGTGCTCAAAGCCGCTGCCGAACTGGCCGGGCTCGGACATGAACGCGGCATTATTGAGGTGTGCCTCCTCAGCAAAAAACGCATGACAGAACTCAACGAGTCCTTCCTCAATCACCAAGGCCCCACCGATGTGCTCGCCTTCGATCTGCGCCAGGACGAGCGGCCGAAAAGTGACGACGACAGCGAAAACGTCATCGCCGAAATTGACGTCTGTCCCGCTGTCGCCGTTGACTACGCCAACGCCCACGGCGGCTGTCCCTCCCGGGAACTCGTGTTGTACATCGTCCACGGCATGCTCCATCTCGCCGGAGAAGATGATTTGACGCCAAGCGCCCGCCGCGCCATGCGCGCAGCGGAGAAACGCGTCATGGATGCGCTCTCGCAACGCTTTGACCTTGAACGTTTCATCTGACCAATATAGATTGTCGCTTTCCGCCCGATGGCGCATGAAGCACAACAGCAACCAAGAAAGTGTGTATGGATCCGAACCTGTGGCTCGTACTTGCGGGTGCGACTTTTCTGCTGACGGCGTGGCTCTTTGTAGCCAGTCTCGAACTGGCAAAAATGAGCGGCGGCAGACTGCGCAAACTGGAGGATATCAACGAGGGCCTCGCCGAATCGCTGGGACGCCATCTGCCTGTCCGCGACGAATGGCGCTTCGCGGGACGGCTGCTGGTCATCATCGGCCTTGTCGCTTTCCATTTCTTTCTGGATCAAGGTAGCAACAACAGTGATGGGCAGCTCCACGACCTCTGGGCCTTCATCAGGCAGCTGCTCGCCCTTGTTATTGGCTACGGTCTCTGCGAAATGGTCTCCCAAAAACTCTCCCTGATATGGTCCGCGCGACTGCTCAGCCACTACCTGCCCTGCCTCCAGTTCTGTGCCTGGCTGCTCGCACCGCTAACCATACCCATGGCGGCAGCCGCCAAACATACTCGCGAAAAACAACAGGGCGACAAGGAAAATGACTCCGTGCCTACCGCCGAAGACGAAATTCTCTCGCTCGTTGAGGCAGCCCGCAGCGGCGACGACGGTAGCGATGAAGCCATCCAGGAAGACGAACGGCGCATGATCCTCGGCGCTTTCGCCCTCGACCAAACCTTCGTCCACGAAATCATGACCCCACGCGTTGACGTCAACGGCGTTGAGGAAAACTGCAGCATCGCCGACGTCCGCAAGGCCATCGTCTCCTCCGGCCACAGCCGCCTGCCACTCTACCGCAACAGCATTGATCA
This sequence comes from Lentisphaerota bacterium, assembly GCA_012799755.1. Lineage (GTDB taxonomy): Bacteria > Verrucomicrobiota > Lentisphaeria > Oligosphaerales > Oligosphaeraceae > Oligosphaera. Next base: position 10,083 of record JAAZKQ010000002.1, read on the forward strand.
CGTCCTCGGCATCATCTACGCCAAGGATCTCCTTGACGAGGAGCGCCTCAAGCGAGTCAAGAGCCTCCGTGATCTCGCCCACCCACCCGTCTTCATTCCCGAAACCAAAAATATCGGCGATCTCCTGGAGGAGTTCCGCCAGAGCACCAACCACTTTGCCATCGTTCTTGACGAATATGGCGGCACCGCCGGCATCGTCACCTTCGAAGACATCCTCGAAGAAATCGTCGGCGATATCCAGGATGAATATGACGACGAGGAGGAATTGCTTGAAGTCCAAGCCCAGCCTGACGGCAACTTCGTCGTTGATGGCCGCATACCTATCTGGGAAATCAACGAACTGCTTGATATTGACATCTCCGAAGAGGAGGACTACGATACCCTCGGCGGCTACCTGTCAACCCACCTCGGCCGTATCCCCAAGCAAGGCGAGGACATTGACACCGGCATCCTCAACGCCCATATCGTTGAGGCCAACCCCCGCCGGGTCGTTAAAGTCAAGATCAGCCCAGTCACCGCCAGTCAGAAAGATCAGCAAGACGAGCAAAACGCCGGACGCTGACACCATCTCCCAAGCAGCCAACCCAACAGCAGGAAATTACCACCGCCATGATCAAGGACAGCAACAGTTTCACCGCCGAAACCAGAACAAATATGAAGGGCGGCAAAGGCAGCGTCACTCTCCAGCACTACTTCGATAAAGCCGATTTCGGCGGCCAGCACGTCCGTGTCTGCGCAAAGCTCATCATTCCCCCAGGCGCCAGCATCGGACTCCATGAACACAGCGGCGAAGACGAAGTCTACATCGTGCTCAGGGGCCGCGGTAAGGTCACTGACGACGGCGTTGTCCGTGACATCCATGTCGGCGACGCCGTGCTCACCGGCCGCGGCAAAAGTCACGGTGTCGAATGCATCGGCGAGGAAACCCTCGAAATCTTGGCTCTGGTCGTGACCTACTGACATGGATAAGACGCTCTGTCGCCAGTCAGAGCCCCGTTGTCTGAGCACCGATGTCGTCGCCGCCGGACGCTTCCTCCGTTTGGAGAACATCCGCTTCAGCGACCGACAGGGGCGCCGGCGCAACTGGGAAGCCGCGCAACGCCGGCAAGAGCAGCAGGCGGTGCTCATCATCGCCACCCTGCGTCCCTCCGGCGACATCCTCTTCATCCGCCAATTCCGACCGCCCGTCAACGCCTTCGTCATCGAATTCCCGGCCGGTCTCATTGACGCCGGGGAAAGCCCTGCCGAGGCCGCCATCCGTGAACTCCACGAAGAAACCGGCTATCACGGTCGCGTCCTCTGGGACACCGGGCCCGGCAGCAGCTCCGCAGGCATGACCGGCGAACTGGTCACCACCGTCTTTATGGATGTTGACGAAAAGGATCCCGCCAACGCCAAACACCAGCAGCAGCTGGATGACGGCGAGGACATCACCGTCATTCCCCGCAGCGCCGCCGCCATACCGGCCTTCCTCCGCGAACGCCAACAGGCAGGCGATATCCTTGACAGCCGCCTCGCAGCCTGGGCGGCCGGCTGCGGTTGGCAATGGCGCTAAACCACAAGCAGACCATCGCTTGGCACCCATCTGCCCCGGATGGACATGATTCATATGGACAATATGGACACGATGGACGACAACACCTGCTCGCCCGCCGTCCATACTGTCCATA
>JAAZKQ010000257.1 GCA_012799755.1 Lentisphaerota bacterium
CGCCCACCCGGGGCGGCGCGCGCTTTCAGCGCGGCTTGCCCCGGGCTGGTATGTTTTGCGCCTTCAGCGCTGAAAACCAAAGAGGCGACAGGAAAACGCAAACACACCGGCCTTCCTGCGCCAAGCAGCCTACTCTCAAAAAAATCTGCGCAAATCTGCGACATCTGCGGATAAAAAATGTTTGTTATCAATCGGTGACCGGTTGCCTACCTATCCCGCCTTTGGAGTCATTCGTCTGGCGGACAAGCAAACTCAGTCATAGGTTATCCAAACGCTCTGAAAGGGCGCCACATACCAAACCTTAGAACGATGCCAGGCGGCAAAGGAGTTATCCATGTTGAAGATTCTTATTCCGAAGAACGAGGGCATTTTCCGCATTGCGGCAGACGAGTTTGCGCGGCTGTGGCGGCAGGTCACGGGGCAAACACTGCCGGTCGAACTCGCTGACGATGGTCAAAGCGACCTGGTGGTTCTCGGTTCCGATGCCGTTCACGCTTTCACCCATGAAAAGATCATCGCGGGGGTCATTCCGCAATTTTCTCTGGTTACCGATGGCGACACGTACCAGATTGTCTCTGCTGAAGAGGCCGGTCGGCGTTTTCTCTTCATTGCCGGTGGGCGGCCGCGGGCTTTGCTTTATGGCGTCTACCACTTCTTTGAGTTGCGCGCGGACTGTCGCTATTTCTGGGACGGCGATATCATCCCCGAGCAGAAAGACATTGATATCAGCGGCATGAATGTCTGCGAAAAACCGCGTTTCGAGTATCGCGGCCTGCGCTATTTCGCCCACCGCAGCCTGAAGCGCTTTCAGGCCGAGCATTGGGATTTTGCCGAGTGGAAACAGGAAATAGACTGGATTGTCAAGAAACGCCTGAATTTGTTCATGTTGCGCATTGGTTTGGACGACCTCTTCCAGCGGGCTTTCCCGGACATCGTGAACTACCCCGGCTGGGAGCTGCCCGAGGCCCGCGACCGTTCTTACGACGACCGCAATCTCTTCTGGTGCCTGAAATATCGCGGCGAACTGCGCCGGAAGATTCTTGCCTACGCCCGGGAGCGCGATTTGCTGCATCCTGAGGACCTCGGCACCATGACCCATTGGTACAGCCGCACGCCTTATGATTACCTGAGAAAAGTCAAGCCGGATTTTATGCCGCAGACAACCTCCGGCTATGGTGAAGAAACAGGCCTGGTCTGGGATATCCGGCAGGACAAGAATCTCGACGCCTATTTTCACCTGACGGAGACGCATATCCGCGAGTATGGTTCGCCGACCCTGTTCCACACGATCGGCCTGGCGGAACGGCGCTGCTATGATGACCGGGAGGCCAATCACCAGATGAAGCTCTATACCTACCGACGCATCATTCAGAAGCTGCGGGAGAAATATCCCCACGCGCCGCTATTGATAGCCAGCTGGGACTTCAGCATGTACTGGACGCCGGAAGAAGTCCGGGAGCTGACAGCCGAACTCAATCCGCAGAATACCATCATCTTCGATTATACGTCTGATACCGATGATGAGCTGCGCACTTTCCAGAATTGGGACCTGGTGAACAAGTTCCCGTGGATTTATGGCATTTTTCATGCTTTCGAGGCGGAGACCGAAATTCGCGGTAACTACGCCGCCATTGAACGGCGTCTACCCATCGCCGTGGCTGACCCGATGTGCAAGGGTATGGTGCTATGGCCGGAATGCTCGCACTCGGACACGCTCATGCTGGAGTACCTGGCGGCCAACGCATGGAATCCCTGCCACGAGAACTTCACCATTGAGTCATTTCTGGAACACTTCTGTTCGCGGCGCTATGTCGGCGCGAACAACGCTGCCATGGCGGCAATCTGGCGGGAAGCACTGCCGCTGATCAAAGAGCGCTTTTGGAATGCTTTTGGCGCTCAGTACAAGCAGTACCCGGAGATGGCGTTCAAGATATTGCCCAGCGTCCTGCAAATAAGCCCTGAGAGTGTGAGCCGCGCCAGGCATTTTGTCCGCCGCCTGACGACGCCAATGAAGGCCGCGCCGGGCATTTTCCGGCGTCTGGCGGCAATTGACTTGCAAGGCGCGCATGAATTTGTGCAACGCGACCTGTTTGATCTGGGACGGACTATCGTCGCCCGCGCGCTTCATTTCGGACTGAGCAGGCTGATTTTGGAGATGGACGCGTGGCATGACGGCAAGGACAACGCGGCGGCTATCCACGGGCTTTTGGAACGCAATCAGACTCTGCTAGGCCTGTTGGGCGAGCTTCTGGCTGCGCATGAGGACTATTCGCTGTACGCGTCGCTCCAGGACCTGCAAGCCAAGCAGGAGTGCAATCCGCGCTTCGAGCACACCCTCAAGGGCAATGCTGAAAATGGCTACTGCCGCGCCTTCATCACTGAATTGGTCACGGATGTCTATATGCCCGAAATGGCTGCCGCCGTCGAACAAATCGGGAACTACCTGCGGTCAGGGCGGCGCGTGCGCTTGAACTACAGTTACAAGGAAATCGAGGCGATCAAAAAGCCGATTGTGGATGAATTTTACCGCAAGCCACTTGCCGACATGGCGCCGGCACGCGAGAGGGCCTTTGCGAACTTGGCTGTCACCTTGGAAAAACTGGCCGTGGAAACTACGGCAATTCTGGCGTGAACACGGAGATCGCCAGGGGCAGGATGCTGCTGGCTGGCGGGGTCATGTCACGTTGCGGGCTACAAGCCCGCAGCACGGCCGGTGGCGGGACGCTGGGGCAGGGCGGCTGCGGGAGGGATGCCTGGCGGTGATGCCGTCCTGTCTTCCCTACACAAAAAAAGCACTGCGCATCGTGATAGATCATCGCGACGCGCAGTGCTTTTGTCATTGACGGCGCTTGGCGGCGTTTGCGTCAGACGGCCATGAGTTCGGCTTCCTTGGCTTCAAGGAGCTTGTTGACTTCCTCAATCATCTTGTCGGTGAGCTTCTGGATTTCGTCGGTCATGACTTTCTGGTCGTCTTCGGTGATATCCGATGCCTTCTGGGCCTTTTTGATGGTTTCGTTGGCGTCACGGCGGGCATTGCGGACTTCGATGCGGCACTCTTCAGCGCGTTTTTTGACCAGCTTGGTCATGTCTTTGCGACGTTCTTCGCTGAGCTCCGGGATGGGCAGGCGGATAATGCGGCCGTCGCTGACGGGGCTGATACCGAGGTCGGAAGCCTGGATGGCCTTCTCGATGCTTTTGACCGCGCCCTGATCCCAAGGTTGAATCACCAGCATGCGCGGCTCCGGCGCAGTGATACTGGCGATGTCTTTCAGGCGGGTCTGGGTGCCATAGTACTCGACCATAATGCCCTCAGCCAAGGCTGGCGAGGCCTTGCCGGTGCGCACTGTGCCGAAGTCCCTTTGCATAAGGTCTAATGCCCGTTGCATGGTGGCCTTGGTATCGTTGACAACGCTGGCGACGGCAGGGGTGTCCTTGCTGGTCGGCTTGCTTTTAGCCATAGTGGATGTCCTCCAGATTGGGGTTGATGAATGACAACTCGGGCGGGGCTCAGTCGTCCACGCTGACGAGTGTGGCGGCGCTGAAATCGCCACGCATAATATTGCTCAAAACCCCTTCTTCGCCAAATTTAAAGATGACAATTGGCAGACGATTGTCCTGGCAAAGTGAGAAGGCGGTGGCGTCCATGACTTGCAGGCGCTTGGCCAGTACGGTCTGGAAACTGACACGTTCGTAGCGGGTGGCCGTGGGGTCTTTCATGGGGTCGGCGGAATAGACGCCATTGACTTTGGTGCCCTTGAAGACGGCATCAGCGTGGATTTCGCAGGCGCGCAGCGCGGCGCAGGTGTCGGTGGTGAAGTAGGGATGACCGGTGCCGGCAGCGAAGAGGACGACAACGCCCGCGTTGAGCAGCTGGTCTGCCCGGCGTTGGTCGAAGGGATCAAGAACGCCGGCAATGGCCATGGCCGACTGTACTTCGGCGCGCAGGCCGATGCTCTCAAGGGCGTCGCGCATGGCGAGGGCATTCATGCAGGTGGCGAGCATGCCGATATTGTCGGCACAGGAGCGGTCCATGCCCTGGCGGCTGCCGGCCAGGCCGCGGAAGAGATTGCCGGCGCCGATGATGATGGCGACTTGGCTGCCGGAGGCGACGGCCTCCTTGATGCGCTTGGCGGCGGCAAGGGTGGCCTCGCCATCAATGCCGAAGCCTGATGGCCCCTTGAGCATTTCGCCACTGATTTTGAGCAGGATACGCCGGAAGTGCGGTTTGGCAGTCATCGCTTCTCTCCATGTTGGGATTGGGCCCCGTCAAGGGCAAAAACAAGGGCAATTGCTGAGCTGTCAATGCTCGTGCAATTGCCCTATGGTGGTATCTATCAGCCAGTTGTCAGGCCGGCTGCAACTCTTGCCGGTAATGACAGCGTGGTCAGATTTCCTCGCCGACCTGCCAACGAACCATGCGCTTCACGCTGACTTTGGGAGCGACTTTTTCGAGAGAGGTCTTCTGATCATTGATCCAAGGCTGCTTGACCAAGCAGACTTCGGTATACCACTTGTTGATCTTGCCCTTGACGATATTTTCGATCATGTTGGCGGGCTTGCCTGCCAGCTGGGCGGCGGCAATCTCGCGTTCCTTGGCAATGACGTCCGCCGGGACGTCCGCCGGGGTGATGTAACGGGGAGAAAAGGCCGTGACGTGCATGCAGATGTTTGACAGCAACTCGTCGTCGCACTCGCCTTCGACATCAACCAACACGCCATAGGCGACGCCGGTGTGCAGGTAGCTGCCGACTTTGCCGTTGCTGACCCAGCGCACGGCGCGGCGCAAATGCATATTCTCGCCAATCTTGGCAATGAGTTCCTTGAGCTCGTCTTGCATGGCGGCGGCCAACTTCTCGGAAATGTCGCCGTTGTCATCAAACTCATTGATGACTTTTTCGGCGACACTGGCGCCGAAGGCCTTGAAGGAATCGGTCTTGGCAACGAAGTCGGTCTCGCAGAGGAGCTCAATGAGAGTGCCGACATTGCCTTTGACCAGCGATACGAAGATGCCTTGATTGGCGCTGCGACCGGCCTTCTTCTCAGCCTTGGCCATGCCAATTTTGCGGAGGTGCTCAATGGCTGCTTCCATGTTGCCATCGCAGGCGACGAGGGCTTTTTTGCAATCCATCATGCCAACGCCAGTCTTCTGGCGTAGCTCATTGACTTGTGACGCGGTAATGTTGGCCATAGGAATACTCCTTTATTCTTTAAGTGCTGTAGATCGTAGGGGCCCGTGCGCTCAGGACTGCTGCACGGGCAGAGCGGGAAGGGCTTTTGTTTCAGGCCTTGTCGTCGTCGTCCTCGTCATCATCATCGCCTTCCTTGGCGACCGGCGCGGCTTCCTTGGCGGCCTTGTTCTCGCGTTTCTTGTTGCCGACGCTGAGACCGTCGGCGATGGCGGTGGCAAGGGCGTCCATAATGACTTTGATGGAGCGCAGGGCGTCGTCGTTGCCGGGGATGACGTATTCGACCAAGTCGGGGTTGCAGCTGGAGTCAACCAAAGCCACAACGGGGATATCCAGTTTGGCGGCTTCCTGCACGGCAATGTGCTCGCGGTCAACGTCAATGACGACCACGGCGTCGGGCAGGCCCTTCATGTTGGCGATGCCGCCGAGGGCGGTTTGCAGCTTGTCCAGTTCGCGGCGCAGACCGGCGACTTCCTTCTTGGGCAAGTTGTCCAGACTGCCGTCGGCATCCTGCGCTTGCAGCTTCTTCATGTAGTCAACACGGCTGAGGACGACTTTCTGGTTGGTGAGGGTGCCACCCAGCCAACGGTCGCACATATAGGGCATGTTCAGTTTTTCAGCCACTTCGCGAACGCATTCCTGGGCTTGGCGTTTGGCGCCCACGAAAAGGATCTGGCCGCCTTGGGCCGCGACGTCATGCAGGAAATCGCAGGCAGCCGCCAGCTGCTTCATGGTGATGGTCAGGTCGAAAATGGTGATGCCATTGCGAGTGCCGTAGATGTACGGCTTCATCTTGGGATTCCAGCGCTTGGTTTTGTGACCGAAATGCACGCCGGCTTCCAACAGATCGGTGATGTTAATGCTTGCCACGGAACCAGATCCTTTCTTGTCTTGCCTGACGCTTTGCCCACCAGCCGCCGCCAAGGCGGGCTGTTCCCCAGCTGGATTCGAAACGCCATTCTGTTGAGTGTTCGCGTCATGGCCCGGGAACGGATGCCTGCCTGAGCAATACAGGCGCAACGACGCGAAAAGACCTTACTATATCGTTTCCCCTTGCTGGCGCAAGCAGGAAGAGAACAAAAAGCAGGGCGTTTGGTAACTGGTTACCCATTGATATTGGTTGGTCCCAGGGGACGCCTGAGACCGATGGGACGCATTGGCGCAGCGCTGGGGCGAGGACTCACGACTCATAAGGCATGATCCCATGGAGTGGACAACCGGGACGCCCGGGACTGCGGGGAGTGACATATCGGCCCAAGGGACTGGTTGGCCGACGCCGGGGACTTCTGGAGGCGCCGCCGCAGGTCGGCAAGCGGTCGCGCATTGATAACCGTGCCCCAGTGCGTGACACAACACTCGTTGAAAAGCAAGCTCGGAGAGCTGCCACCATGAGTAACCCCAGGTGGAGCGAAGCGGAACCTGGGGCAAGGCA
>JAAZKQ010000258.1 GCA_012799755.1 Lentisphaerota bacterium
AGCGGACAGGCCGCTGCTCATAATGTGCTTCCAGGACAGGTGGTCCAGGAAAGCTGTTCCAGAGGGCGCTTTCCCATAATAATCCAGGAGCATTTTGGCAGTGGCGGGATTGTCGGCTTTCTGGGCGTATCCGACCAGCCGGGGCAAGTCCGCTGCAGGAGCGTGGGTCAGCTGCTTGATGGCGTCGTCGCCAAACGTCGCGACCAGGCGTCGTGAGATGCCTGGAGCCTTGACTTCCAGGTCCAGTACGGTCGGTCCCAGGCGCTTGGCCAAAGGCACCAGGTCATCGGCATGCAGTGCCAGGGTTCGGGCGGCGGCAGGTCGGAGCCGAGCCAGATGCCAGAAGTCATCGCCATGCTTGAGTCCTTGGTTCAGGGTTTCCAAGCCGCCGTCAGCAACGACTTTGAGGATGTCATCGCCATATTGCGTCGCTAATTTCTTGGCGGTTTGATTGGCGGCCTTGCGGGCAGCCGGCGCCAGCGTCTTGCCGCTGCGTTTAGCGGCCTGTTCGACGGCTTCGCCGATGATTTTGGCGGCTGGGGCGGCAGTCGCAGTCAGGTCAAATCCTGCTGTCATGAGCAAGACAGCACTGGCGACGCAGCGCAAGCAGCCGACTGAGCGAGCAATTCGGCCAGGGGGAAGGCGGAAAAATCGCGCACGCATAGTCATTCTCCTTGCAGGTGTTGATGCAGCTGGGCAACGACGTCAGCAGCCGCCTGGTTGTGAAGCTCCAGAGCCTGGTTGCCGCTGTCAAGCGTGGTCTGGATGACGTTGTCACGGCAGGCGGCGATTTTATCGGTCAAGTCAAGGGTGATTTCTCGCGGCAGACGGACGCGGGCGCTGTACAGGTCCCAAGTCGTCCACGCCACACTGCCTGTAAACACTATCGCGCCGATGACATCGCCCACCGGCATGGGGCCATCAGCAGCAGCGCAGCCAGCGCCTACAGCCGAACCAGTGCCGACCCGGGCGGCTGCGGCTGTGATGACCCGAGTCATGGCGGCAAGGCCGCTTTTGATGAAAATCACTTCGAGGCCAGCACCGATAGTGGCCAAGGCAGTCTCGAAAGCGGCTTCGTTGACCTGCGCAGCAGTGTCAGCCAAAGCAACGCCGAGGTCTTTCAGCGCGGCCTCCGGCAGGACTGGTGCGACCTCTGGCCCGGAAAGCATGGTGGCCAGGTCAGCGCCGTAGAGCGTGCTGTTTTCCGCCAGTTGCAGGCAGAAGCGGTTCAGGTGCTGGCAAGCAAGGGCAGTGGCCTGGACGCTGGGAGTGCTGATGGTCGGCATCATGATGCTGGCGACAAGTTCTGCGGCAGTTTCCGTGCCGTTCAACTTATCCGCAGCCAAGCGATAGGCCAGTTCGACCGAGGTCTCCCAGGAAGTGAGCTGAGCCGTGGCTTCCGGTACCTTGGCCAGAATGGCGTTGAAAGCCGCTTCAACGTCCTGGGAGACAACGCTGGCAAAAGCAGTGTGAGCCTGGGCGTTGCTGAGGTTGTACGCATCTGTGCGGGCGTTGACGAGCTGAAGCAAGGCGTCACGGTCAACTGCCGACGACGAGGGGCGGCTGACCTGACTCCAGCGAAGCGCGACAATGGCCGCGACCGCAAGCAGGACGACAAGCACAGTGAGACGAAGATGTGTTTTCGACATGGCGCAACCTCCTTCCACTCAATCAACATCACGATGATAAAACGCTCGAAACGGCGGTTCATTGGACGAGGGACGAATGGTGAATGGTAAATGGTGAAGGCGAGGGGTCAACGTCCACCAGCCCTATTGTCCACTAAAGTCCACTAATGTCCACTTCTGTCCAAAGTCCATCGCCTACTAACGTCCATTAACGTCCACTAACGTCCACTGTCCACTAAAGCGTCTTTACCCTGGGCGCCTAACGCCGCAGCCTGCCTGAACTCCGAGTATCAACCCATGGCCAATTACATACGACCGCCTTAACTACGTACCCTGGCCATTGCAAAAACCGTGTTTAGTCTTACATTGTATGAGGCGTTTTTTCAACCGACAACAACAAGCAGGAGACAATAGTTATGTTCAAATTCGGTTTTGCTAAAGAAGATATCACACCGTCGTATGGCATTCCGCTGTGCGGCTATTTCAATCCACGTCCTAATCGCGGCGCTCTTGATCCCCTGACTATCAAGGCTGCGGTGTTCCAGAGCGGCAAAACCACCATGGCCATTGTTTCATTCGATCTCTGCCTGCTCCCCGGCGAATTTGTGCAGCAGCTCATTGACGCACTCAAAAAGGCCGGCGTGGATTTTGCCGAAAACATCCTGTTTTCAGCCACGCACACCCACACTGGCCCGTACACGTCCGGGCTATTCGATGGCTACGCTGACCCCGGCTATATGGACATGCTTGAGGCAAAGACGGTTTCCGCGGTGCAG
>JAAZKQ010000259.1 GCA_012799755.1 Lentisphaerota bacterium
ACATGCCAGCCTGGGGTTGCGCCCATGGCGCACCCCCAGGGAAGCCCCCACCCGAACAGCACGCTGAAGGCGTGCCACATAGCAAACATGAAGGATGATTTCCATTGCAAGGCAACAGAAAACGGCCAATTATCAATCGGTGACCGGTTATTATATTAAGCGCTGAGCATTAAGCGACAGCAGCGCAGGCGTCCACCACCCTGCCCTCCTATAACCCAGCGAAAAACAAACCCATGAAACTACTCCAGAATAGCGATAAGACAGCACTAGTCTTCAAAGATGAACGGATTTCCTACGACCAACTCATCGGCATCACCGCCGTTTATGCCCGCCTCTTTACTGCCGAGCCGGGAGATCGTGTGGCAATCTTTGCGGAAAACTGCCCCGGCTGGGTCTACGCATTTTATGCGACCTGGCGCAAGAACGCCATCCCCGTGCCGATTGACGCCATGGCCAACGCCGATGAAGTCGCCTACATCCTGAAAGACTGCGCGCCCGTCGCCGCCTTCGTGTCGCCGAAAAATGCCGAGACCATGGAAAAAGCCATCGCCTTGGCCAAATGTCAGACGAAACTCATTGTCTTTTCGGACATCGCTATTCCCAGCGTCATTCCCGACGAGGACAAGGACTTCCCCGAAGCTGCGGATGACGACACCGCCGTGATCATCTACACCTCCGGCACCACCGGCAGCCCCAAGGGCGTCATGCTCAGCTACGAAAACCTCCATGCCAACCTCTACGCGGTATCCGTCCAAGTGCCCATTTACCGGGAAAGCGACCGGGTCATGATCCTCCTGCCGCTGCATCACATCCTGCCGTTGCAGGGCACTTTGATCATGCCGCTGTCCATCAACGCCACCAGCGTCATGGCGCCGTCCATGGTCGCCGCCGACATTCTCCAAACCCTCGCCGACAACCAGGTCACCCTCCTCATCGGCGTCCCCAGACTCTACGTCCTCCTCCGTGACGGCATGAAGAGTCGTATCCGCCAAAGCAAAATCGCCTCGGCGCTCTTCGCTCTCGCCGCCGGCGTCAACTCCCTGGCCTTCTCACGCCTGCTCTTCAAATCCGTCCAGAAGAAATTCGGCGGCGCCATGCGCTATTTGCCCTGTGGCGGCGCCGCCTTGGACACGCAGGTCATCAAGGACTTCCGCACCCTCGGCTTCGAAATCCTGATGGGCTACGGCATGACCGAAACCTCGCCGATGGTCTCCTTCACCAAGCCCGGCGCACCGCGCGACGGCTCATCCGGACAAGTCATACCCTACAATGAAGTCCGCATCGTTGATGGCGAAATCACCGTCCGCGGCAAAAATGTCATGCAGGGCTATTACCAGCGCCCGGAGGAAACCGCCGCCATCATCAGGGACGGCTGGCTCCACACCGGCGACCTCGGCTACGTTGACGATGACGGCTACATCTACATCACCGGCCGCAAAAAAGAAATCATCGTCCTCCCCAACGGCAAGAACATCAACCCCGACGAGGTGGAACAGAAGATTCTCGACATGTCCGACTGGGTCGCGGAAGTCGCCGTGATGGCCTCCGGCGACTCCCTGCAAGCACTGATTCTGCCGCACTTCCAGAATCTGCAAAAACAGGGCGTGCTCAACATTGAGGAGTCCATCCGCCAGCAGGTCATCGCCCTCTACAACCAGCAGGCATCAAGCTACAAGCGCATCTTCAAATGCAGCTTCGTCACCGAAGCGCTGCCGCGCACCCGCCTCGGCAAACTCAAACGCCACGAACTTGAGGCCATTGCCAAAGCCGGCGGCAACCGGCAAAAAGAAAAGGTCGCCGAACCCGATAGCGAAGAATACCGCGTCATCAAAGAGTACCTCGTCGGCCAACTTGGCGAGGACATCCATCCCGACAGCCATTTTGAAATGGACCTCAGCCTGGACTCCCTCGGCAAAGTCAGCTTCCAGGCCTTCCTTAGCGGCACCTTCAGCGTGGAAATACCTGATCAACTGCTGCTGGAACACCCCACGCCCGCCAAGCTCGCCGCTAAAATCCACGAGCTCGGCCCCGACGGCATCGCCGCCAGCAGCAGCTTCAAATGGGGCAAGATTCTCCGGGAAAAAGTCGCCGTGAAGCTCCCCCGAAGCAGCTTCACCCACCAGTGGCTCAATCTCTTCTCCAAGAGCATCCTCCACAGTTTCTTCAAACTGCGCGGCGAAGGCATGAGCAATATTCCCGAGGGCCCCTGCATCTTCGCCCCCAACCACCAGAGCTACCTCGACGCCCTCTTCATTTCGGCGTTCATGAAAAAAGGCGTCCTCAAGCAAACCTTCGTCTACGCCAAGGCCGAACATCTCCGCCGCCGCTGGCAACGCTTCATGGCCAACCGCCACAACATCATTATCATGGACGTCAACAACAACCTCAAGCTGTCCCTGCAAAAACTGGCCAGCGCGCTGGCGCAAGGCAAGAAGGTCATTATCTTCCCTGAAGGAACTCGCACCGTTGATGGCCGCCTGGGTAGCTTCAAACAGACCTTCGCCATCCTCGGTCGTGAACTCAACGTGCCCATCGTGCCCATCGCCATCGCCGGCGCCTACCAGGCGCTGCCGCGTCATCGCCTCTTCCCCAAACTCTTCAAACCCGTCACCGTGTCCTTCCTACCGCCCATCATTCCCGAGGAAGGTGACGATTACGGCACGCTGGTGGACAAGGCGCTCAGCCAAATCAAGGCCAAACTGGCCAGCCAGCAACTCCCGGAGCAGACCACTGTATGAGTGAGCAAAGCGAAACAGTACCTGCGCCCCCCCGCCGCTACGCCGTCCTCGGTGGAGGCGGTTTCCTCGGTCGGGCCATCGTCCGCATGCTCAGGGCTCGCGGCGATACCGTCCGAGTCTTTGGCCGTCACCGCTACCCTGAAGTTGAGGCTCTGGGCGCTGAATGTGTGGTCGGCGACGTCCGTGACCCCGCCGCAGTCACGAACGCCTGCCCAGACTGCCACACCGTATTCCACACCATCGCCATCTGCGATATCCTTCGCAGCAAACGCCCCTACTACGAGGTCAATGTCCGCGGCAGCGCCAATGTCCTGCGCGCCTGCCTCGAAAACAAGGTACGTTGCCTGGTTTACACCAGCACCCCCAGCGTCGTCATCGCGCCACGGAATATCATCCTCGGCGACGAATCCCTGCCCTACCTCAAGCGCTACCTGTCGCCCTACCCCAAAACCAAGGCCATCGCCGAAAAAATGATCCTTGATGCCGATAACTGGGAGATGGTACCGAACTCGCCCGCAGACGACCGCCGCGAGCTCGGCGAACGCAATGTCACCCGTCTCCGCACTTGCGCCATCAGGCCCCATCTCATCTGGGGGCCGAATGACCCGCATATCCTCCCACGGATTTTCGCCTACACCAAGGAAAAACGCCTGCGCGTCGTCGGCAACGGCTTGAACCAAGTCAGCATCACCTATGTGGACAATGCCGCCCACGCCCATATCTTGGCCGCAGACGAACTCGCCGGCCAGGCGCGCTGCGCCGGCAAGGCATACTTCATCAACGACAGCGATCCGGTCGTGCTCTGGGAGTGGATCAACAGCCTCCTGACCAGCCTGCACCTCCCCACCGTCAATCGCCGCATCGGCTACCGCAGCGCCTACATTGTCGCAGCCCTCTGCGAATGTCTTTCAGCCTGCCTGCCCTTCCTCGGCCCCCCAAAAATGACTCGCTTCGTCATCAACGAACTGGCCTTCTCGCACTCTTTCACTCATGATCGCGCCAGCCGTGACTTCGGCTACCAACCCATCGTCTCGCCCCAACAAGCCCTCGATAATGTCATCGCCTGGGCAAACCAGCAAAAGCTCAGCCAGTCGTAAAACGCTGGACGGGATGGGCGAGGCATCCCGTCCACCGAGTTCTTCGCCTCTTTCCTCAAAAATCGAAGGTCAGCTGGCGTTCGCTATTTGGAACTGGCGAGGGCGCGCTCTTCTCGCTGCCCAATAACTCGGCCAGCGCGGCTTCGTCCAACTCATCAACCACGCCGTCACGCCGGATGGCCCGCAGCATGCGCAGAAAAATACGCCCGCGTGATTTTTGCGCCAAAAAATCCGCATCACCGACCACAATCATCTCACGGCGACTGCGGGTGTGAGTCACGTTTACGCGGTTCGGGTCGTCCACAAACCCCACGCTGCGCCCGCCTGAACGCACGTAGGAAACGATCACCACGTCGCTCTCGCCGCCCTGGAAGCTGTCCACCGTCGAAATACGCTGGCGCACGAATTGCTCCCAATCAGCGGCAGCAACTCCTGCCGGCGCCTTTGCCAACATTTTACGCAGCAAGCGCAGTTGTCGGCGGTAAGGCGTAATCACCGTGATTTCATTAAGTGGATAGCGCTCGCTGTACTCACGCACCAGCGCTGCGCAGATTTCGGCCTCAAGACGGTTTTCAATGCCCGGTTGACCGACCGTCACCACCTGTTCCCGCCGACGCGCGGCGGGCAATTGCGACGTACTGACAAAGCGCAGCGTCGAAGCCGGATAACGCAATAGTCGTTCTTTGTAGCTGAGCTGGTAGTACTCCGCCGTCGGTGCCGCCTGCACCTGCGCATTGTAAAACAAATGCGAGGCGAAGCGCATTAACCGTGGGTTCTGGCAGCGGTAGCTGTTGCGCAACAGCAGGGTCGGAAAGCGCCGGAACTCTTGCAGCCAACCCAAGAAACTCCCGCCGATGAAAGCCCGCTCGTCACGCGTCAGCGCTCGCCCCTCCGCGGCAAACTCCGACCAGACCTCACGCGGCAAGGGAAACGGCGGCAGTTGCTGTGGATCGCCAAAAAATAAGGCCCGACGCGCCATGCACAAACACAACAGCGTCTCGGCGGCGCCACCCATGCCCGCCTCATCGAAAACAATCACATCAAACAAGCCGTTGCGGTCTATTTCCTCCGCCAGCGCCGGCGAACGCAGGAGCCCGATCGGCGTTCCAGCGTGTAGCGCGCAGCCTATTGCCGTGTTTCTGGCTGCAAAGGTTGCTTGCGCCGTTTCGTCGCCATGCCAGCATTGATCGGCAACGGCGTCCTGCACAGCATCCCGGGAACTGCCATGGCGCAGCAAAGGCATGTCCATAAGCCGGCGGCACAGGTTGTCTACAGCCGCATTCGACGGTGCTGTAATCAAAATCCGCTGGGGCTGCCGGCAAAGTTCCCGCAACATCTTTTCCACCACGCAGGTCTTGCCCGTGCCCGGCGGGCCCTGAACCAGCACCACGCTATGCAAGGAATCAAGGCAAGCGGCCACCGCACGACTCTGCCAGCCATCCAGCGTGCCCAGCTGCGGCACACGGCGAAACAAATACGGCACGCTATCTAAACCCAACACGCCCCGCAGCACCGCCTGCTCGGGAATCTCACCGGACGCCAGCAAACGCTGCAATTCTTGCAAGGAACGGGTAACAAAAGCCTGCGGTGTCTTCCGTAAACCAGCGCATAACTGCGCGTCCAAAGGCCGCGCCTGCGAAGGCGCCGACCAACTCAGCGTGCCAATCAACTCGTCACTGTCAAGGATGTCAACCGAAAAATCCGCCAGCGGCGCTTTCGGCTGACCAAACGGAAAAACCACCAGGCGACTGCCCTCGCGCAAAAACAGGCCCGCGTCGCCACGCAAAGGGAGTTTCACCACGCAAGTGCCCGCTTCAGTCAATGGCGACAGCATCTCCGCATCGGCAAAGTCCATCACAAAGCGCTCCTCAAGCGCCAGGAGTTTCTTCGCCGTCTCCACCAGCAAATCCAGGCGCCGTTTCACGGCCCAAGTCGTCCCCGCTGCTATTTCTGCCGGCGGTATGGCCGCCTCGGCGCCTGCTGGAGCGGCGTCGCTGGACAGAAGGACGTCCTCTTGCGCCGGCAGGCCGAGGTTCAGGGTCAGTTGCGGACTAAATTCGTCTGTAGCCATGTCCGCCAGGACTTTTCCAACCAGCGCCTGCCGCGTCCGTACACTGCTCTTCTCCAGACTGCGGATGATGTCCTCGGGATAACGTTCGCGCAGGTCCTGCAAGGCCTCCAGAATCATTGCGTTTTGCAGATGTTTGAGGTCCACGCCGGGATATTGCTCGCGCACCCGTGCCACCACATCGGACATGACCTCAACCCGCTCGCCGTAACTGCGATCATCCTCACCGTGCGGTTCCGGCTTCTGCGCCGTCACCTGCAACGCGCCGTCAACGATCCGCAGCAGCAGCACCTGCGTCTCCTCGTCATCTTCGACCACCAGCGCTGCGCAATGCTCGTCATCATGCCAGGTAAAATGCGCCACCCGTGCACCATTCGCCGAACCCGAAAACAGCAGCTGCTGCCGCCCCAGCCGCAAGCCATCCACCGGCACTACAAAAGGCGCCGGTTGACAGCTATCTTCCCACAAACAATAAAACTGCCGACTCTGTACCAGTTCCTGATTCGTCGCCCACAGCTTCTCGGCTTCCGCTATATAGCCACTGATTTTGGCAAATTCACTCATGCTCGCCTATATCGCCGGCCAACCGGCTTCCTACCCGTGAATATCAAAAGGCCCCTGCCCGAGCCAAGCACCGCGCTCTTTTTCGGACAGAGGCCCAAAGCCGTCATGAATGTCATCTCACATGGCGGGCGAATGTGCCACAGCCTCAGACAATGGCCCTTGGCGGCACCACCGCCTGATGGCGCATCACGCTAATCCTCCAGAGGCCGCATCACCACCGGACCAAACTCGGGCTTGCCCGCATTGTCCACAATCGTCACGATATACTTCTGTGGACGCTTGTCCGGCCCCAGGAAAGTCACCCCGCCATGCAGTTTGGCAGCCCAGTCGGCAGATTTGCGCGCCGTCTCCAGGGTAGTCTCCAAACCAACCAGGCGTTTTTCCAATCCCGAGATCTTCGCCAAGGCGCCGCCGCAAACCACCAAGGTAATCAGATTCATTATCAACAAGATCAACAACAGCATCGTCGCATTGCTACTGCGGGCCGGCGGCACCACAACCGCTGCTGCCGGCGCTGGGGTGATCACCGCCGAACGCGCCGCCGTCGCCGAAGGCGGTGTTGTTGCCGCCGGCTTGGC
>JAAZKQ010000260.1 GCA_012799755.1 Lentisphaerota bacterium
GGCGGACAGCGTAGACAGCGGGCGATCCGGTGCTGTCGTCCATCGTGTCCATATTGTCCATATTGTCCATGATTGCGCCGTAGGCGCTTAACCATGCTTAACCCCGGCCTTCAGGCCGGGGTGGCGGCTCCCCATGAGGCAGTGCCTTGTAAAGGCACCACAGCAGAAAAAGACCACCGGCACGGCCGCTATCAATCGGTGACCGGTTACGAACTGGATTCGGAAATCAGCGATTTCCGAATGTGTGGGTATAGCGAATAGAATTGGCGACAGAGGCGCAGATAACGTCCAGTGTAGCAGCGATCCAGTTCGCTGGCGAGACGTGTCGCCAGTCGGTCGCAGAGTTCGGCACCATACTCGGCGCGTTCCGCACCACCCTGCTCGTAGTCGCGAATACGTTGACCGATGAGCCAGTTTCGTAGCGTCAACCCGATGTTGACGGCACGACCGACCTGCGCCATAACCAAGTTGTGCACTTCGCGGATAGAAAGCACTAACGACTCAAAACGATTTTCATCGGACATATCCCGGCCTCATCCTCAACATTTCGGCAGTTTTGTAGGAAAAATTATAGTTGTTTTTGGGCAGATTCTTGGAAACCTTTCGGTGAATTGGCAAAATCGCGCAGGGCGTCTTCCTGTTTCTGCATGTCTTCGATGAATGTCACCTCATCCGCGTCGGTTCTCAATGGCAGGAAACTGAAGCAGCGCCAGGTGTGTTTTTTCTCGCCATCAGGAGTATTGATGATGGCTGATTTCGGGCTGAGTTGGGTCGTTCATTTCTCTCCTGCTGGTTCCTTGCCATTGTTCCGAATACACACCGTTAATTTTTTAAACTGGCCGGTAAATAATCTTGACCTTGTGAAAATGCTGATTTGCCGATAGCTGTCAGCGATTCGGGAAGATCAATGCGGCAAATTTCCGTATAGCAAGTTTTTTTCATTAGACGAATTGCCGGTGATTATTTTTCACGATTCGGGCAAAGGTCAATCACATCTTTGCATCTTGCTTTAAAGCCACAGGAAAAGAGCAGGAATGGGCAGAACTTTTCACCTATGCGGTGGCAAAAATCATCTGGAATTCTTGGAGATTCAAGCTTGTTATTCAGAGGGCAGAAGGCGCAATTTTCACGGTTTACGCTTTTGCACATTTTGGGCACGAAGGAAAATGTGCAGTCAAACTGCTCTGGATAACATCTAACATTTTCTTTTCCGTGTTTTTTGCATAATTTTGCATACAGCTTGCGGATGGCAATATTCGGTTTGCCTTTTGGTGATTCTCCGTTATAAAGGCATTTCTGAAACCTGTCATTGTTGTTCCAGACATCCCCTGGCAATTCAAGTACGTCCGGCATTTGTAAGTACAAGGAATCAAAAGCCGGCTCGCCAATGGTTCCCTTTAAAATTTCGGCATAGGGTTTGAATTTCAACATATCTCGCACAAAGCACATTAAACGTTTGGAGGAAAATCGGTCATTATTTTTTATACTTGAATCATTTCTTGCAAAATTCTTTTTATAGAATTCGCTTTCGAGTCCCTCTGCTTTGAATTCCTTGAGATGTTTGATTTTCTTTTCAAAAACCGCTAGCCGGTTTTTAGTATCAAAAATCCAAGGTTGTTTTTGGCCTTTTTTTGCTGCCCAGCTTCCAAGATCAGCATATCCAAGAAGCCATAGAGCGTAAAGGAGACGTTCCAGCCCCGCTTGCTTCGGGTCATCGCCTATTGCCCATTTCATAAACTCAAGGATGCTTCGTGCAAATTTTGTATTCCCGACTCCATCTGACAGAATCTCTAGGGTAATACGTATAGCGTTGTAATCTGTTGGATAAAAACGGGAAGTAGCATAAAAGATTGCGTCGTCATCCTCACGCAATTCTCTTGTTATATCTTCATATTGGCTGTCAGCAGCAGGCTGCTTATGTGATACAAATGTATAAGCAGCCGGTTTTTCATCGCCGCTTTTGCTACCGTTTGTAGGCTTTTTCTTGAAATACGTCGTCGGTTTATCTGGATCAAGCAATTCATCTACTGAAAGTCCATTGTCGCAGAAATCATGCAGCATCTGCGAAAAAATGTAATCCAACTGTTCGAAAACAACCTCAAAAGGGGTTTGTCTATCCGTAATGTAGCCAATAAAATGAGTCAGGATTTTTTGGTTGCCATCAGCATTTTTGTTCGCTAGGTTTGCAAAATTGTAATTTGCTTCAATCCCTGAACCGCACCACCGCGCCTTGTCCAGAAATGCCATAAACTTAAACTTGTCATTGATGTCCATGTTTTCTCCTTTGTGTTGGTCCCTCAACATAAATCCATGACTTCATTTTTTTACAGGCTTTGTGGTCTTTGCCGTTGGAAGATGCCTTCTCTGTCTGTAGCCATGCTCATCCTTCCACCTCAACACACTTCCCCATCAATGGGAAATGTATAATAGTTTTACTGACTTTTTTGCTGGTTGCTTTTTCGACGGCATTGCGGTAGATTTCGAGTTGGGCGGCGTGGCTGGCAGCTTCGGCCAGGGGGTCGGGTTTGATGGTGGTCTTGTGGTCAACGATCACATAGCCGTCGCTGGTCTCAATCAGCATATCAATGAAGCCCTGAAAGAGCTGGCCGTGATCATTGCGCCAGGTCATTGGCACCTCGCAAGTGACTGAACTGCCCGGAAATTCGCTGTTGACCCAATCGTAGAGACGCTGGCAGGCAGTGATAACTGTCTCCGGCTTTACCGCATTCTGCTGCTGCCAGTTGGCAAGCAGGCGCTCAGCCACTTGCTTTTGGTCAGCCTGCGGGTTGAGGGCAAAGAATGCATGGAAGGCGTTGCCGAGCAGGTCGTTTTCGTCCTGCTTGCAGTTTAATCCTTGCAGGTACGGCTTCCACTCACGCATCAGTGTGGCTGTGCCAGTTTGCTTTGGCAGCTGGCTGGGCGCCAAGCGGGCAGGCAGCTGCGTTTTGGCAGCAGCAGCAGCGGGAAGCGAGTCCGTGAAGACCGGCGGACTGGCCAGCGGAGTCAGAATTTCCGGCGGCGCTAGAATCTTCGTATGCAGCTCAAAGTCCTTGTCGCCGACTTTCCAGGTCGCTGCGCCTGCATCCAGAGGGAAGTCCCAGCTCAAGTCATCGGAAAGACGTTCGAGCCAGGAAGTGTCCAGGCGATCGGGCGCATTTTTCTTTTTCTCTTCTTTAGTCGGTTCTTTGCGCACGATGGCGAAGATCAGGCGTTCTTTGGCGCGAGTCAGGCCAACATAGAAGAGACGCTTGTCCTCTTCGCAGGCGCGGGTTTCGGCTTCTATCTGCTGGGAGTGCGTTTCTAGCGCCTCTTTCAGCGAACTGAATGGGTTGTTGGCGCAGAAGTTTGGCCAATAGTGGAGGCTGCGGTCTTGCAGCGGATTCTGCAAATCGAAGTGTTGCGCCTGCTTGATACTGATATCAAAGGCGCTTGCTTTCTCGTCAGAGTCGAGTGATTCGAGGATGACGATGGGCCATTCGAGCCCTTTGGCTTTATGATAGGTCAGCACATTGACGCTGTTGCGTCCGAAGCCCGGCGCTGCCTTGATTTTATCATCGTTGAGCAGCATGGCGGCGAAGCCGGCGGGGGTGGCGGCGCGGCGTTCAAGCTGGGCTTGTTCCATGTACTGCCGGCACAGGCGGCGCAGTTCCTCAAGATTGCTCAGGCGGCAGTCAGGAAAGGGCATCTTCTGCAAGCGGAGGTCAAGCTCAAACGCGGTGATGACCTGCTCCAGAATCTCCAGCGGCGTCTCGTCGCCGGGCTTCTGCAACTTTTGCAGAAGCGGGAGAGAATGGAGCTCTGCCAGAAAATCCTTGCCTTTGCGCTCTTCGTCCGACAAGTTGAGCCAGTCATTTTTCGCTTTTTGCAAGCCTTGCAGCCAATCCGGGAAGTCACCGCTGAGGGCGAGGATGGTCGCCAGGGCGACGGTATCATGCGGGTCAATGCAGTAGCGGTAGGCAGCCAGGATCAACTGACATTCCGGCGCGGCCATCAGTTCGCCGGGAGGCGCCGAAGCCTGGATGTTCCAAGCCTTCAGGGCCTTGGCCAGCTCAGCGCAGTGACTGTTGGTTTTCATCAGGACGCCAATGTCCGAGGGCAGGACGCCATCGTCGCGAATCAGGCCGGCAATGCCGGCGGCAAGGGCCTGCCAGCGTTCAGAGTTATTCTTGGCGCAGAGATGCCAGGCTTCAATCTGACCGCCAGCCGCTTCAGCCGCCCGCTCGGGCGGTATCGCCAGCTGGACTTCCTCTGGCGGCGTATTACTGAAGGCTTTTGTAAAGACCTCATTGGCGAAGCTCACCAGGTTTTCCTGCGAGCGCCAGGAGTACGGCAGCTGTTCGACATTCTTGATCGCATTGGCGGCGGCGTGCATCAATTCCGGGTCGGTGCCGCGGAAGCCGTAGATGGCCTGTTTGGGGTCGCCGACCCACACGGAGCCGTTTTTTGCAAATTCATTCAGTTTCAGGAAGAGCGCCAGCTGAATAGGGCTCGTATCCTGAAACTCATCCACCAGAACTTGACTCAGGCGGTCGCGCAGCAGGTCGCCGAACTCCGCGTTGTCCTGAAGCAGATGGAGGACTTTGCTTTCCTGATCAACGAAATCAATCAGCCCCCAAGCTTTTTTATACTCGTCATATTCCTGCAAAGCCTCTGCAGCACACGCAAAAACGCCGCGGACCATCGTGCATAAATCAGCATACAACTCTTGGCTGGAGAGAAGCTCGTCTTGTACGCTTTCCAGCAATTCAATAGGAAAGTCTGGGTCCTTGGTCTTGGCATATTTGCTGTCAGCCAACGAGCCGGCAACATGCCAGGTCGGAGAACGTAAAAAGGATTTGATTTTGTCTATGGTATCCTTGGTTCCCTTTGCCTTCGCCTTAAACTCCGCGCATGGTTTGATGCGTGCGGCGATGTCATCAAGAGAGAGCTTCTGACTGGCCGTGAAGATAGTCTTGAGGGTTTTGCAGGAGTCTTCCGCGCATTGCTCCAGCTGTTCCTTGCCCAAGTTGTTGCTACGGGCCAGGTCAACGATGGTTTTTACATCGCTTTTCCAGTCCGAAGTCTTCTGATATGGGTTTTGCTTGAGTGGTGAGAGATTGAGGCGGCTCCCGACCTCATTCAGCTGTTCTGCGTGCTTTTCGATCACGCGGCTGATGGCCGCTTCGAAGATCGGCGTGGCATTTTCCTCGGGGATGACATCGAGTTGCGGCGGCAGGCCTGCTTCAATAGCGTATTGATTGAGCAGCTGTCCGCAGACGCTGTTGACCGTGCCGATCAGGCCGTCAAAGACCCGCTGCGCTTCATCGCTCTTGCCCTTGTCGAGAAGTTTTTCGCGGATGCGGCTTTGCAATTCAGCGGCGGCCTTGACAGTGAACGTGGTGGCGAGGAGCTGTTCCGGCGGTGTGCCCCCCCTCGATTGACTCGCTAAGAAGCTCCATCAGCTTGTATGTTTTACCGGAGCCGGCGCTGGCTTTGATCATGGTGATCGGGTTCATGCGTTATCTCCTTCTCGCCCGCACAGCGTGCTGAAATGACAAAATTTGCAGGTAGCGCTCTTGGAAAACGGCAGGTGGTCCCGTAGCGGCTTTTCATTCAGTTCCTTCTCTTCGGCGAAGCCGCGCTCCAGGTAGCCTGTGCTCATTTGCCCCAAGCGGATGTCCAAGGTTTCCACGGCGTGCTGCCAAAGGTCCTGCCAGTTTGGCGCGTCGCTTTCGAGAAATTGCTTGCTCGGGAACAGGAAGTACTTGCAGTCCACGTTGAAGTCCGTCGGATCAAGCAGCCAAGTGTAGATCGCCAGCTGCAAGGCGTTGTTCTCCTTGAGGTCCTTTTGCAAATAAGTCGCAGAGGACCATTTCATGTCAATGACGACATATTTCCCGGAAGGGTCTTTCAGCAGGATGTCAATGGCGCCGATAAACTCCTGGCCATTGAGGGTTGACGTACATTCGCGTTCCGTGTCAATGACAGTGAGATTTTTTGAATGGATTTCCTCAAACAGCTTTTTGACAGCTTGGCACAGGGTGTTGCGAATGCGGTCTCGCGTCGCTCCCTGGCCGTCCAGAAGCAGCTCGGCGGCCATTTGGGGGAGCAGTTCGTCAAACAGCTCGCCGGCGCGGCGTTCCGCCTCCTCCGGCAGCCAGTCTTTACGCGCCTTTAGCAGCTTCTCCACGACTTTGTGGGCCAGGGTGCCGTACATTTGACTGCCGGTGGGGACATTCGTGGCCGGCGGCATGCGCAGCCCAATGTAGTCATTGAGAAACCACTGGAAGGGACAAGTCAGCAGCGAGTTCATCTGCGTATAGGAAAGCCGCCGCAGGGGCGCAATCGTGCCGGGAATCAGCTCCGGCGTCGGCGTTGGCGCGGGGGTTGACAAATCTGGTTGCAGGCTGACGCTACGGTCAGCGAGATGCCATTGGCCGCTGGCATCGCAGAGCGTTTCGGCATCGACTGTCTCCTTAACCTTAAGTTCATTCAGGAAAGGATGCGGGAAGGCGGCCTCGCCGGCCAGGAGCCGCGGGGTAAAGACGATCAGGCGTCGCCGGGCATGGCGGGCGGCGTTGAGCCAGGAGCGGTGTTCGAGCTGGCGGGCGGCTTGCGGGTTGA
>JAAZKQ010000261.1 GCA_012799755.1 Lentisphaerota bacterium
CTGAGCGTCAGTTGCCGAAGGCAAGGACCGAACTTTTCTCCGTTGTTTGTGTGGTAATCGTATCTACTTTACGGCTAAAAAAGGCTGATAAAAACGCTTGCGACAGGCAAAAATCACCTCGCACCCCTTTTCGGATGGCCTCTTGCTCGCGCCAAAGCCGCCGTCACGCAGATAATTGTACTGCTCAACACAGCCACGCCGTAGCACAACACTCACATTCCTGCGTGAACACGCTCGGCTTACTATATCCCGCCTTTACAACCCCGACCACCATAACAGAAAATTACGCCTCCCCGGCACTGCACCCGCAAACGGACCACCCAGGTCTATCCAGCCCACCCTGCCCCTCTTCACCAGGTAACGTCCATCTCCCGATTGTGCTGCGGCCTTTCAGTCCGCAGCCTGACATGACCCCGCAAACCGCAAGCTAAACGTGGCTGTCCCCCTGGCCATCACGCCCGCCGTCCGCTTTCGCAGAGCTCCCTAAAAAATGCCGCGTTGAGAACTTGCAATTCCCAAAATGCTTTATATTTTTCTTTGTAATTGGTAGTATAAGATTTTGCTATTACAGAAAGGAAACCGGCCGCGAGTGTACAGCTTCAGCTAAAATAGGATCAAAAACAGATTTAAAGGGGACTTTCCTGGTCACGGTTATGTTGAGAAGCAGAACTGGAGGAAGTTACATGAATGAACGTCGAAGATTCAGCGTCGAAGAGAAATACGCTATCCTTGAGGAGGCTCGTCAGCCCGGGGTCAATATCGCGGAAATATGCCGACGACACGGCATTTCGTCCAGCATGTTTTATCGCTGGGAGGCTCAAAGGCGAGCAGGAGCAATGAAAGCACTTGCCGACAAAAGCGGGCACAAGAAGAATGCCGCCAATGCCGAAACTGAACGTTTGCGAGCCGAGCTGGCCAAGAAAAACACCGTAATCGCCGAACTGACAGAAGCCCTGATCCAGGAAAAAAAGGGACTCTCGGACTACTTGCGGACAAACGAGTCCCGCCAACGCTGAAGGAAGACGCTGGGAACGTCGTTCCCCGGCGGTCAGTGAGCAGGACTGGTCTTCAAAACCGTCCTCAACACCCCGCAAATCGTTTACAAAAGACGTCGCAACCGTCAACGAAGCATCCAAGCTCATCTACGCAGTCACCTCCACCAACCCAAAATGGAACAGGACATGAAGTATTACGCGCACAGCAAGGAAAACGCCCCACAAGATGAGTGGCAGACGCTCGAAGAACACGCCGATGCCGTTGCGGAAAAGGCGGCAGGGTTTGCCGACTCGTTCAAATCGGCGCAATGGGCATGGTGGCTGGGCGAACTCCATGACCTTGGCAAGGCCAGGCGCTCGTTCCAAAATTACCTCAAGGCCTCCAACGGCTTGACGGATGAAGACTATGACGGCTCGGATCACTCTCATTCTGGAGTTGGGGCAGTATGGGCTATGGAAAAGTTCCCGAAGCATCCGTTGGGGCGTGTTGCTGCCTACTGCGTGGCAGGGCACCATGTTGGATTGCCAGATTGGGACTGTATCGCGACACGTGACGCAGCACTCTCCATACGCCTGGAGCGGGAAAGTAAATTTGTCCGTGAACCGGCCGTAGCATCCTGGATTGCCAGCCGAACCTCGCTCCAGTCGCCGTCCCTTCCCACTGCTCTGCCATGGGAAATGCTGCAGGAGGATGCCAGTTTCTGGATTCGCATGCTCTACTCATGCTTGGTGGATGCGGATTTCCTTGATACCGAGTCTTTTATGAATGTATCCAATGCCAACGCCCGAGCGCACTATCCGGCACTCCATGACCTCGCTCCGCAATTCTTTCAGTCATTGAATGCCAAGCAGGACTCCGCGCCAGACACGCCAGTCAACCGTATTCGTGCCGAGATTCGTGCCGCTTGCGAAGCCGCGGCGGACTTGCCGTGCGGCCTTTTTTCGCTGACCGTTCCTACGGGTGGCGGCAAGACCCTGTCCGGTACCGCCTTCGCTCTTCGCCATGCCTTGAAGCATGGGCTTAAGCGTATCATCTACGTCATTCCTTATACCTCCATCATTGAACAGACGGCTGATGCCCTGCGGAAATTCCTCGGAGCCGAAAACGTGGTGGAGCATCACTCGAATTTTGATCCAGAGGAGGAAACGCAGCAGTCACGTCTGGCCACAGAGAACTGGGATGCGCCGGTTATCGTCACCACCAACGTGCAATTCTTCGAGTCGTTATATGCCTGCAAGTCCAGTCGTTGCCGCAAACTGCACAATATTGCCCAAAGTGTGGTGATCCTTGATGAAGCGCAACTACTCCCGCCACGCCTGCTGCTGCCCTGCGTAGCGGCAATGAAACAACTCGTAGATCACTACGGCGTAAGTATCGTCCTCTCCACCGCCACCCAACCCGCCTTGCCTGAACTGAACAAGGTACACGAAATCATACCCGAGACGATGGATTTATACGGAAGGCTAAAACGGACAGAGCTCGTACTCCCAGAAACCCGCACGGTTCGCCAGTCATGGGAAGATATCGCTGCGGAACTTGAGCAACACGACCAAGTGCTCTGCATCGTCAACACCCGGCGTGACTGCCGGGACCTGTGCAAGCAGATGCCGCCCGGCACCATTCACCTTTCAGCAACGATGTGCGGCGAGCACCGTTCGCGCGTCATTGCGGACATCAAGGAAAAGCTCAAGGCGAGGCAACCCGTCCGTGTCACCAGTACTCAGCTCGTCGAGGCTGGCGTAGATATCGACTTCCCAGTAGTTTATCGCGCCTTTGCCGGCTTGTCGTCAATCGCCCAGGCAGCAGGGCGCTGCAACCGCGAAGGACTTATGTCGCAACCGGGCCGCGTGGTGGTCTTCATGCCGCCAAAGCCCGCGCCGCTAGGTGAATTGCGCAAGGCTGAAGACGTGCTGACCGGTCTGCTGGAAAGCGGAGTGAATGTGGAATCCCCCGATAGTTATCCCGAGTTTTTCAGTCGCTTCTATTCCGCGCAAAATGATCTGGGAACGGCTTTCAATGAATGGCTGACAAAAGACGCTCGCTATTTCCAATTCCAATTCCGCGAAGCGGCGCAGGCATTCAAAATCATTGACGACCAAGAATCGGCAAGCGTTATAGTCCGCTACGGTGACAATGACGCACTGCTCCGCTCTTTGTATGCCGTCGGCCCCAAGCGTGACATTATGCGCAAGCTGCAACGCTATACCGTTAGTGTACCACGCCGAACCCTCGCCGAAATGCTGGTGAAAGGTTTTGTGAATGAGACGCGGCCTGGTTCGGGCGTATTCGTGCAAACTGAGCTGCCGTCACTCTATAATGAAAACTATGGGCTAGATTTGTACCGAAATGACTTGCCGCCAGAAGACTTGCAGTACTGACAGCGATTACAACAACGAAAGGGAAAACAATGAGAGGCTTCTGTCTGGAAGTAACCGGGGACTTCGCCTGCTTCACCCGCCCCGAAATGAAAGTCGAACGCGTCAGCTATGACGTCATCACGCCGTCGGCAGCACGGGCAATCTACAGCGCCATCCTGTGGAAACCGGCAATTCGCTGGCGCATCAAAAGGATTGATGTGCTTAACCCCATCAGGTGGACGTCCATCCGACGCAACGAGGTGGCCAATGTCGCCAGTCCGCGTAGCGACGGCATCCTGATCGAAGACTCGCGCCAGCAACGCGCCGGCTTGCTCCTGCGCGATGTGTGCTACCGGCTCTATGCCGAGTTTGAGTTCATACCCGTCGAAAAACGGGCGCCTGTCCGCAACCCCGCGCCAGAGTGGCTCACCGATGAGGAAGAACGCGAAATGTATCGCCAGGCGGAAGAACGGCCGGACGAAAAGGAGGCGAAATACGCCGCCATGTTCGACCGCCGCGCCACCAAGGGACAATGTTTTACCCAACCCTATCTCGGCTGCCGGGAGTTTTCATGCAGCTTCCGCCTCGTAAAACAGCCCGACCAAGAACCGCTCCAGCCCATACCCGAAACCCGAGAACTGGGCTGGATGCTCTATGACATGGACTACTCTGACCCGAACAACATCAAACCGATGTTCTACCGCGCAAAAATGCTGCACGGCAGCATTGAAGTCCCTGACGAGAACGCGGAGGAGGTGCGTAAATGATCCTGCAAGCGCTCAAAGAATACTATGATCGCAAAGCCGCTGATCCCGACGGCGATATTGCTCCACTGGGATGGGAAAAGAAAGAACTGCCGTTCCTGGTGGTGATCAATACAGATGGCACAGCGGTTGGTATTGAGGATACACGGGAGCCTGTTGGAAAGAAACTCCGGGCAAAGTCGTTCCTCGTGCCGCAGGCAGTAAAACGAACTGTAGGGATGAAGGCGAATCTGCTTTGGGACGATCCAGACTACGCGCTGGCACTCAACGTCAAAGGGGATGAAGCCAAAACTGCGGAAAAACACAAACTATTTATGCAACGTATTAACGAAGAGCAACTGGCAGAAATTCCAGACGTGGCCGCAGTCTTGACTTTCCTCGGCACCCCAAAGAAAGACGAGGTTCTGGCTTCACTCAATCCAGAAATCTACGATGAACTCAAGAAAGCTTCTTTCATCTCGTTTAGAATAGCCGGTCGCGAAGAACCAATCTTCCGCAATCCTGACGTGGTTAATCGCCTAAGCGCAACCGCAGTTGCCTCAGCGTCAGACACGGCTTTCTGTCTCGTCTCTGGCACAACTGACGTGATAGACCCTACGCACCCTCCTATTAAGGGTGTCTATGGCGCAAACACGACAGGGGGCAACATCGTCAGTTTCAATGCACAGGCCTTCTGTTCTTATGGAAAAGTGCAAGGCGCCAACTCTCCTATCGGCAAAACCGCCAGCTTTGCTTACACCACGGCCTTGAACACACTCCTTGGCAAAGATTCAAAGCAGAGGCTCCAGGTGGGGGACGCAACAACGGTCTTTTGGTCATCACGGAAAACCACCATTGAAGGTGATTTCGGCGATTGGTTTGCCGAACCACCTAAAGATGACCCGGATCGGCTTACAGAAAAAGTCGCGGCATTGTACAAATCCATTGATTCCGGCACGCTCGCCGTAGATGCGGGTGACACCCGTTTCTA
>JAAZKQ010000262.1 GCA_012799755.1 Lentisphaerota bacterium
ATCTTGGCGACCGTGATATCGTGCTGGCGCGAATTGCCGGCGCACTGTGGCCGCTGCTGTTGTTTATCTATCTGACCTGGGAGCTCAATAGCATGCTTCATCACTTTGTACCGGATTTGCGGGCGGGTGGCATATCGGTGCTGTGGGGCTGTTTTGCAGCAGCGTTGGTGTATCGCGGCCTGCGGCAGCCATCGGCCTTGCTGCGTTATCTCGGTCTGGCGTTGTTTGCCTTGGTGGTGGGCAAAGTCTTT
This sequence comes from Lentisphaerota bacterium, assembly GCA_012799755.1. Lineage (GTDB taxonomy): Bacteria > Verrucomicrobiota > Lentisphaeria > Oligosphaerales > Oligosphaeraceae > Oligosphaera. Next base: position 252 of record JAAZKQ010000262.1, read on the forward strand.
ATATACGGCTTGAGCCGCTTGAGCAATGTGTATCGGGTGGTGGCTTTCATGGGCTTTGGCGTCTTGCTGATGGCCGGCGCTTTCTTCTATCTGCGCTTCTGGCAAAACGACGAAAACAAGTGAGGGACGACAGTATGGGCAAGCAGAAACGAGCAGGAAAAACGATGAAATACGCCGTGTTGAGCGCAGCCTTGCTGCTGCTGGCTGTATGTGAACTGCGGGCCGAGCCGTGTTCCTTCACCATCACCGGCTTGCCGGGAGGGGATGCGGTCCTGGCGAGTTTGGAACTGCCGGTGTCGGCGCTGGATGACTTGGGAGGCCGCGTCGAGTACCTGCGGATATACGACGTGCAGCGGCGCGAGACGCCGTATTTGTGCGTGCCGCTGACCACCAAGGGGCAGGTTACCCATCGTGAAAAATGCCCAAGCAAAGTTCTGCTGGTGCGGGAGAAGGCCGATGGGGGCATGGTCGTGGATTTCGAGTTGCTGGACGACGCGCCGCAGCCCACGGGACTGACCATTGACACGCCATTGCGGCGCTTCGAACAGCTGGTGACGCTGTCCGGCGAGATGGACGGCAGCTGGCAGGTCCTTTTGCCCGATGCGCTGATTTTTGAGAGCAGCGGTCTGCTGGCCATGCGGCACAACGAATTGCGTTTTCCCATGACGTCCTGCCGGCGTTTTCGCCTGGACATCGGCAAAGTGAGCATCGAACGACAGGCGGAACTGCGCCAGGTGACGCGGGTGATCAATGCCGATGGCGTGGTTTCCAGCGTGGAAAGCACGGTTGTGCGGGACGAGGCGTTCAAAATCGGCGCCGTCGAATTCTGGCGTGAGAAGGCCGTGACTGTTGATGGCGCGGCCAAAAGCCAGGTGTACTCAGTCAAGAACCTGCAACGGGAATGGCGCGCCGAGAAAAAACAGAGCGTGTACACGCTGACGCCGACCTGCTATCCGGTGATAGGCCTGGAGATTGTCAGCCCCGAACGCAATTACCAACGCAAGCTGCATGTGCAGCGTGAAGAGGGCACGACGATGCAGCCGTGGCACAGCGGCACGGTGTCGGCCATTCGCTTGCAGGGGTTTGAGAGGATCAGCAACGGCGTGAATTTTCCCGAAGTGACTGCGGGTGCGATTCGCGTCATCATTGATGAGCATGACAATCCGCCCTTGGAAATCAGCGAAATACGCCTGAGGATACTGGCGCGGCAACTGCTGTTTTTCGCCGAGCCGCAGCGGGTGCCCTATCAGCTGACGGCGGTGACGAAGGGGGCGGCGCCGGTGTACGAGCAGCAGGCCATCATCAAGGAAGCCTGGGCGAGCAAGGCGCCGCTGCAGCCGGTCGCTCTGGGCGAACGCCAAGGCACGCCCATGGAATTGGCGCCGGCTGAGGGGGCGAAGCTGCCGCGCTGGGTGTTGATCGGGGTGCTGGCGCTGGCTGCCGCCGCCCTGGCTTTCGGCGTTTTCAAGGCTGCGCAGAGTGCGCAAGTCGCGGAAGAGTGAAAAGATTGGGCAAGTTGCCGCAGGGCTGCGCCTGCTGATGGTGGCAGATCAGTTTGCCGCCGCCTTGGCGTTCTTCTTTTTGAGGACTTTTTCCAGTGCCCAGGTAATCATTTGGCGGGGTTCGGCCAGTCTGAGGACGAAGGAGCCGAGCAGGTAGACGATGCCGCCGGCGCCGCCGGCGATGACAAGGCGTATGGCAATGCGCAGGCGGCTGATGGGCAGCTCCCGGGCAGTGCCGAGTTGGGCGAGGGCTTGGCTGATGCCGTCGGGCAGGACCTTGTCCACGCCGGCGGAGACCAGCCAAGTGACGGCGCCGACGGCGATGGACAGCGCGACGAGCTTGAGGAAGAAGACGCTGATGTCGCGTAGCTGGAACATGGGCGTGCTGCGTTCGAGATAGACCGCCAAGGCGACGCTTTTCAGGCAGCGCGAGATGACAAAGCCCAGGGCGACGACCATCAGCGCGTCCTGCGGGGTGACGCCAATGATGACAATGTAGATGTAGCTGAGGACGACGCTGAAGAGGGAGGACAGGATGCCGATGACGGTGACGGATACCGTCCGCTGGTCGGCGAAAAAGCCCTGCATGAGGACGCACTCAACGGCGGCGGCGGGCAGTACCAGACAGTAACAGGCGGTGGAAAGCCCAGCCCAGGACGCCAGTTCAATGCCGGTCTTGCCGCCGTAGAAAATCAGTACCGCGATGGGCTCGCCAAGGATGAAGAGCAGCACGGCGGCCGGCACAAACACGGCCAGCAACAGCTTGCAGGATGAGCCGAGGACCATGCCGAGTTTCTTGCGGTCTTGCTGGCTGACCAGTTCGCAGAGGAAGGGGAAGAGAGCGATCTGCAGGGCGTAGGGCACCAGCCACTGGATGGTGGCGAAGAGCTTGCGGCCGAGGTCGTTGGCCATGAGAATGCCCTGTTGGTCAATGTGAGTCAGGATGTAGATGTTGTTGAAATTGTCCCGGATTTTGGCGAAGATGATGCCGGCGAGCAGGGGCAGCATGAGCACGAGCATGGTGCGGAAGGCCGGATTGCGCCAGTCCAGCGAAGGGCGCAGATAATGCAGGTGTTTGATCAGGCCGACGGCGTGGGTGAGCAGCTTGGCGGCGCTGCCGACGAGGATGCCCAGAAACAGCGCCCGGTGGTCCATGCCGAAGATTTTCATGCCGACGACCAGGCCGAGGATGATGCAGATTTTGGTCGAAGCGTCACCGAAGGCCGCCAGGAAGAACTTCTTGTAGCCATTGAGCAGCATGTAGGTGGTCGAGCCCAGCGAGAGAAAGAAGAGCGACGGTGCGAGCACTTGCAGACTCTGACGCAGGAGGCGATAGCGGGAGGGGTCTTCGGCTGCCGTCCATTTAGTGAAGAGGCCGATGTAGAAATCGGGAAAACAGATGATGGAGGCAATGACGGCGATCAGCACGAGGGATTGGAAGGTCAGGACGGTGTTGGTGAAATGCCAGGCGCTCTTTTCGTCCTTGGTTTCCTTTTCCTTCATGAAGATGCTGAGGAAGGTCGGGCCGATGACTTCTTCGCCGATGAGAAAGAGACTCTGGATGACGCCGGTGAAGGCGACGACCATGATGGGCTCGTAGAGGGACGCATCCAGGAATTGCGTGGCGAACTTGACCTGAATGAGGCCGGCAAACTTCAGACAGATATGGGCGATGCCGACAATGAAGCTGGCCTTGATGATGCGGTCGGCGAGGGATTTATTGGCGCTGCTGCTCAAAGTGTCGCTCCTTGCTGCGCGCTGGACATGATCCGGGACGCGCGGTGGCTGGGGATGAGAACGGGTTGTCGCGCCAAGTGCCGGGTGACAGTGGGCGCATAGCTCAAGCTTGTCCGAAAAGCATAAGTGGGTTTTGCGAGGGGGAGGAAAGGGTC
>JAAZKQ010000263.1 GCA_012799755.1 Lentisphaerota bacterium
AACCGTTTTGCATTCGTAGACCTTGCCGTTGATCGTTGTTCTGGACGTCTGTACAAACATAATGCTACATAATATAATCCTATCATTTTTTATGTCAAAAAGATAAAAGAAAATAAAAAATAAATTACTTGCTACATTTTCCCTGCGTGGCCCTGCCTGGCAAAAGGCGCTTCCCGGGGAAGTTGGGCTAAAAGTAGTGCTGGTTTCGTAGTTGAGATAGGCAGGTGTCAATAACTCGCTGTGGGGAGAGTCAACAGCGTCTGGCATGAACAGATTGGTATCAAGGCAATCCTATCCTGACGCAATTTTCCACGAGCCGTCCGCTGTCATCTGTTTCTTATGTGTAACACTCGTGATCAGTTGACGCATTTTGAAGGTTCCTGCTGGTGCCGATGACGCTGAATAAGCAAACTCAATTCCCTCTGGACGGCCATTTGCATATGGTGAAGAAGAAGTCCAGCCAAAATGCAAGCGCCAATCACCACTTCCCAAGATTTCGTCTACGCCTACGTCACCTATTGTGCACGTGAAGGTTGATACAATTTGCGTTGTCGGCGATTGGTGCGCCCCACATGGCAAAGGTGTTTTTCAGCGGCCGGTGCCGGTAAGTGTCTCTACCAAAAACGCTTTGAATCCCTGCAGGTCCGTCCACTCAATGGCGGTATTGATCGGCATTCCGCGGCTATTGTCCTGGACGGTAAGACCGGCGTCGTCAACCCTCAGATTCATCATTTCCATTCGCAGAAACGCTTGTGACGACGCCAAGTGAATGCCCACTGTATCGCAGAGCAGGGTGCTCCTGGTCAGATGCTCGGCGGGCTCGCCCTTGAAACGCAGAAAACAGCGATAACACTCCATCAGCTTGCGCAACAGCGGGTCCGGCGACTGCGCGATGCGTTGGAAGAGCTCCCCGTCCAGAACAACCGCCGCGCAGGTATCAATTGGCGTCAACAGAAAGGATTGCCAGGGCGCACGGAAGACCCGCTGCGTCGCCGCGACATCATAAAAAGCATTGTATTCCCGCACACAGCCCACACTGCCGTCATATTTGCGCCGGATACTTCCATACATGCCGACGAAATCAACTTTTTCCGCGATGTCCGGGGCGAGTTCCAGTGCTTTTGCCAGGGAGGGCGGCGGTCCGATGGAGATCAAGGTGACCGGTTCTGCCGCAGAACGGACCTCTTCAATCAACGCCTCTACCCCGTCCGGGCGAAAGCTTCCCTGATACAAACTCAGATCATAGCCGTCAAGCCACGCATGGTGGGTGATGGGTTTCGTACTTTTCCGAATGCCGGCGGCAAGGAGCGGGCGCGGATAGTCCGTGCCGTCCAACAGTTTGGCGCAGAGCGCCGCGCGGGCAAAGGTATCGCCGGTGTCGGTCAGAACCATTTTCAAATTGAGTATTTCCGTCTGACGCAGCAACATGATGAATGCCCAGACATCATCAATGTCGCCGCCGATATCGGTATGCAGAATCACTGATTTCCGCTGCATCGGTGGCCTCCTGTTGTATCAAAAATCCGGCTCGTCACTTTATCTCATGAATCGGTCAGATACCCTTTTTCAGGCTGATGGCGTGGATAGGCAACGAGAGTTTTATGCCAGCAGCGCCTGCCACGCGGCGAGCAGTTTCTCCCAGGGATATAATGCCTGATTGGCGGGGCTGGTGGAGGGCAGATAGATGGCATTGCGTCCGATGACGGAGGCGATATGCTTCTGAAAGAGGGTATGGGCTGCCTTGCCGGTTGTATAGATGCGTTCGATACGAGTATCGTGGAGGACCCGCGTGAAATCATTGGGGACAGGCTTGCGGATGGAGGCATCAGCGGCGCCGTTGATTTCGCATTGGGCCAGAACGTCCCATAGGGCAAGATGATGTTTCAACACCAGCGCGGTTTTCTCTTCCGGCGTCTGCGGAAGCGGTTCATGAAACAATGCCGACAGCAGCGGCCAGAAGCGGTTCTGCGGATGGGAATAGTAGAAGCCATGCTTAACCGACTGTGGCGATGGCATCGTCCCGAGGATGAGGATGCGCGAGTCGGCATCGTAAACAGGCTGGAAGGCGTGAGTGACGAGCACGATTCTTCTCCAGTTATATTGGATTTTTCAATATAAGGAGCTGTGCAGAAATTAAGTTTACATTTCCAGATTTCTTTTGGCAGTCTTCTGTCGCGCCTCTCCGAGGCGCCTGATTTTGGGGTGTTCCCACCCCAGGCTGAAGCCTGGGGTTAAGCATGGTTAAGCGCCTACGGCGCAAGGTCTTGTATCCATAAAACTACATGCTATCCTCTGTTCCCCATACAGAAGACCCATTATGAGAAACAGCTTGGAATAATTCCAGAACTGTTGCCTTAATTTTTGAACGACTCCTAACTATTTTTTCTCGGTGATCACCTTGTCGCCGTCAAAGCGCAC
>JAAZKQ010000264.1 GCA_012799755.1 Lentisphaerota bacterium
GGCCGACGAGGAGGACGAGCCGACCGTCCTCGCGACTGATCCCGAAGCAGCCGATATTGCACAGGCCGACGAGGAGGACGAGCCGGCCACGTTCGCAGCGCCGCGGGACAGCTATTCCGCCGACAGCATTAACGAGTTGCTGGAACAGGCAGCGCTTAGTGACGACGATGGCATGGCGTCTGACGAAGCCCCCGAGGGCATGATCCTTGACGACGACGCCCTGCTGAGCGCCCCTGCGGACGGGCCAAAAAATGAGCCGGGGCGGCTCCTTCAGGCACTGGCCGAGCAAACGGCGCGGCTTGCGCCGGACAGCGAGCTGGTGGACATTGTCAAGGCGCTGACGCCGGTATCCTACCGCGCCGGCGTACTTTTGCTCGCCTACGACCGCAGCAGCATGACCCAGCATTACGTACGCGTACTGCAGGATGCGACATCGCTCAAAACCCTCAACCGCGCCTTTCAGACGGTGCAAGCCCACGGCAGGATCGAAATCACGGCTCAGCTGCCCCGCGAGGATGAAGACGCCAAAGCGGGATTGCGCCGTTGTACCCTCGAAGAGCGGGAGGCACTGGCACAGCAGCCCTTCGTCAAGGATTTCAATCAGATATTCGGCAGCGACGTCATTGACGCGCGCATCCGCGAGTCAACATAACCTTACAAGGCACCCATGGCCGCCACCCGATATCCCCAAGCATTGCAACATATCATGTCCTTCTTCGGTCGCCTGCCAGGCGTGGGCCGGCGCACTGCGGAACGCCTGACCCTGGCCATGATGGCCTGGCCCGAAGAGCAGATCGAGCAGTTCGGCCAAGCGCTGGTGGAACTCAAAAAGAAAGTCCGGCCTTGTGCAAGCTGCGGCAATTATGCCGAAGGCGAGCTCTGCGCCATCTGCCAGGATCCGGAACGGGAACGCGGCGTGCTCTGCGTGGTTGAACAAGCCAGCCAGATCATCGTGCTCGAAAACTCCGGCTCATACAAGGGCCTCTATCACGTCCTCGGCGGCAAACTCTCGCCCCTCAGCGGCAAAGGCCCGGAGGCATTGCGCATCAAGGAACTTGCTGCCCGCCTGCGCCAGGGCGATATCAGCGAAATGATCATTGCCATCAGTCCCGACGTCGAGGGCGAAGCCACGGCGCACTTTCTCGCCCAGGAATTCGCCGCGCTGCCCATGACCATCACTCGCATCGCTTCCGGCGTGCCAGTCGGCGCTGATTTGAATTTTGCCGACGCGGCGACCATCGCCATAGCGCTGTCGGGACGCCATCAGCTGTAGAGAATTATCCAGAATCGTAACGACACAGCACAGCAGACCTATGCGGTTTTGCGCCGAAACTGCTTAACACAAGGACCTTGCGGAGGAAGCCATGAAGAAAAGCATGATCAAAGTGCTGTTGATAATCGGCAAAATACTATGCATCATCGGCATGCTGTATCTCTGCGTGGCCTTGGTGCTGTGCATGCCAAAGCTACTGGGCACCTTGGAAAAGAATCGCTTGGCCTTGATTGCCGGCGTGGCCTTCCTGGCCGGCCTGCCCTTGTTCAGCTTCCTGCGCCTGAACTCGTTGTATGTCTTCGGCCATGAACTCACCCACTGGGTGATGGCAAAGCTCTTCCTGCGCAAAACCGGTCGTTTTCAAAGCGGCAAGAACGCCGGCGCCGTCGAAGTCGAGAATCCCAACGTGTGGATTATCCTCGCGCCCTACGTGCTGCCCTTCTATCTGCTGGTTGTGATCGGCTTCTACGGCCTGATCATGCTCATCGCCAAAGGGTCCATTCACCCTGCCGCCGTCATCGTCTTCGCCGTCCTCATCGGCCTCAGCTACGCCTACCATCTGGTCATGACCGTTTTCGCACTGCGCAGCGGCCAGGCCGATCTCAAAATGAAGGGCAAAATTTTCTCGCTGATGATGGTCATCACCGGCAATCTGCTCTTCGTCTTCATGGCGCTTATCGTGGCGACCAGCCAATGGCGCGGCGGCTTCAAAGCACTCAGCCACCAACTCCTCGTTCAAGCCGAAGTCATCATCAACATCATGCAGCACATCATTAACAAAATCTGAGCGGAGCAAGCAGCGAGCTGCTCAGTCCGCTCAATTTAAGGGAACGCCCCAGCGAGGCCGCGCCGGCCAGACGTCAGTTGGTTCAGGGTTGCAAGTAGTCCAAGGCGCTCTTGTAGGGGTCTGCCGTGAAGAGGCTTTTGACGGTGACGCCTTCGACGTGGCCGTCAACGAAAGTGCAATTGGCCCTGTTTTCCTGAAAGTGCACAGGATTTCTTGACGCTCCGATCATCTGCCCGGCAACTTCATTGTAATTCCAGCCGCTGCTGCCGCCGGCGACCGTTGAGGGCGTCGGGCTGGACGCATCCGATATCAGGATGACCGCCGAAGGCTTTGGGATTTCTGAGGTCGTGCGATTCTGCGGCCCGCGGGGAAGGCTTGCCCCGCCCGTCCAGCCATTCAAGCCATAGGAATAACCCGTATTGGCCGGCACATTGCTGTCACTGAGGTCCCAGATGGCGTAGGGCGCCGTATCCTTCTGTTTGATGGCAAACAGATTCAGGGGGCACTTGAAGACCTTCAGATCGCCCGTATAGAGCAGCAACGCATCTCCCCAGCGTGGCGTTTCTTTGTTGCCACTGGAATAGGGTATGATACGCGGCTCATTGTCGTTGGTGTACATGCCGGATGCCAAGCCTATCTGCTTCAGATTGGAGATGCAGCTCATATTCTGGGCCTTGTTCCGCGCTTTCGCCAAGGCCGGCAACAGCATTGCCGCCAAGATCGCGATGATCGCAATGACCACTAACAATTCAATCAGGGTAAATGCCTTGCGTTGTTTTTTCATGCTGCTTTTCCTCTCTGTGTTGCTGAATGATACCGTTGTCTGCCTGCCGGCGCAATCCTACTGAA
>JAAZKQ010000265.1 GCA_012799755.1 Lentisphaerota bacterium
CAACATGATCACGATGGCTATGACCACCACGGCGTTGCGAATCGAGGTCAGAAAGGGATTGAGCAGCTGCGTGATCAGCCGTTCACATTCGCCAAAGCAGCTGTTGAGCATGCTGCTGGAATTATGCCGCAAATGATAGGCGTAGGGCGCCCGCATGTAGGCCCGGAACAAACGGCCCGACAGAGCGATCTGGCGGTTCAACAACAGGCGTTCCTGCAGGTAGATGACGCCAATCAGGTACAAGGTCCGAAACACAAAAAGCGCTGCCAGGAAGACCCCGCCCCAAAGCGGCAGGTTGACAGTCGCATCCAGGCCGACAAGCGCCGGCAAGCGCTGCGCCCACTGCGGCGCCGCGCTGCCGGCCATGTCAGCCGCCAGCATGGCGACAAACAACGGCACTGCGCCGAGACTGGCCAACTCCAACAGGGTACTCCCTATCATCAACAGTACAATCAGCGCAAAACGCAGAAGGTCCTGACGATTGAAAAGATAGCGAATGTCCTGAATGAATGCTGACATGAACTCGGACTGGACAGGGCTGAAAAACCCAAAAAAAGGCTACTGTGCGAAGTTTGTGATGAACACTTATAAGTGCCGTAGTTGGCACTGATCTCATGGGGATGGCTATGAGTAACCGGTCACCCATTGATAATTGGCCGTTTTCTGTTGCCTTGCAATAGAACCCATCTTTCGTGTTTGCTATGTCGCACCCTTACAGGGTGCATTCCGGCGGGACGCTCCACCCAGGGCGGCGCGCGCTTTCAGCGCGGCTTGCCCTGGGCTGGTATGTTTTGCGCCTTCAGCGCTTCTGCCGCTTCACGGCCAGGGCGAAAGACGCTCTTGGTGCAGTTTGCCGAAGCTGCGAATATCAATGGACGACCGGTTACGGCTATGATTCCGGTATGCACTGTCAAATATCGCCTTTCCGTCACCACGTATTGCATGTTGCCGATTTAATGGGCAGAATATCAATCACTTGTGCATATATTTGCGCCGTAGGCGCTTAACCATGCTTAACCCCAGGCTTCAGCCTGGGGCTAAGCGTACCCCCGAAAGTGGTGCCCCGTGGGGGCACTACCGAATACCTGGCAAATACAACCACCTGGTCAAATCTCTCTATCTCTCACAAGATTTCGCACAGAAGGTAACTAGACTACAACCGACCACGGCGCCAGGCGCCGGCAGCGACAACGACAGTAAACTGCGAAGCGCGCCCGGCGCCGGCAGCCCCTGTCAGAGCAGCTTGGGTTCGAGATGCTTGGCAATATCCGCTTCATTCTTGATCGCGGGCAGCCCGGCGATGCCCTGCCAAATCTCGACGTGCTCACATTCATCGTCGGGCGGCAACGTGTAGAGCGGGGCGAGGGTTTCGATTTCGCAGAAATCCGCGCAGGTGTAGGACTCGACGTTGCAGCCGTTGTCGGGGTATTCGCACACATCGGAGTCGTACACTTCGAAGTACTTGACGAGGGCAACGCCGCCGTTGACGTAGCCGATCCAGCCTTCATCAGCGTTGAAGCCGATTTTGCAGGGACTGGTCGCGGCGGGGTCCTGCTTCAGGCAGATGTACCTGTCGCCATAGACAATCCGCGGATCAGCATAGCTGGAGTAGGCCCAGAGACTCAGCGAACGGTCGGGCGCATAGGGGTAGCCCTCGGGGTCTCGCGCCTGCGGAATGATAGCCATGCCGCCGGGCGCCATTACTGACAGCGCCCAGGGCGCCAGCGTGACGTCCCACTGACCGCAGTTGCGCAGTATGTGCGTCAGCCGGAATTGGTTCTCGCCCAAGGGCTCAATGAGGATGCTCTTCTGGATGCCGGTCAAACCTTCGGGATCGGTCTCAAACAACACGCCTTCCTTGGTTTCAGTGACGCGGACAGGCTCGTTGTCTGCCGCATAGCTGCGTGGCTCGGCCTCGGGCGAGTGCCAGAGGCGATGGCCGCCATAGAGCTTGAAGCCGGTCTTGATGCCTTTCATTGGGCGATTCGGCAACACCTTGAAGATGTTGTCGCTCTTGCCGATGAAGCCGCCAATGACGCGCGGGCCGACGGCCGTGGTGACGGCAATGCGGAAGTCGCCACTGACCAGTTCAACGCAGTTCTTGTGGATGCCGACGCTACATGTCTTCATGTTCTCTACCTCTTGCTTGGGGTGTTGAGCCGCCAACACCGGCGGCCACTGCTGGTGAAATAAAGGACGAAAGGACATTTCCTGGTGAAAGTCGTTAAGGACCGCGATTACCGGCTGATGCTGAACCACAGGGAGCTCTGAGCCGGATCGGCCTGGAGTTCCCAGCGATCGGCCTGACCGGCGACCGGCAGGTCGGCGATGGGCTCGCCGGCGGGATTGAGCGCGCGAACCAGCGGCTTGGCGGCGCCGGGCAGCTGCACAGTGAAAGGCACGGCGGCGGCGATGACCGGCGCCTTGCCCCAGTGACCGGCAACACTTCGGCGGGCCTCGTCCCACTTCATGCCGCTGTTGGCGATGCTGCTCACAACGCAAAGCAACATCCGTCGCGACTGCGCCAGAGGTTGTTCATCCAACGCGACCAGCGCGGCGGTGACGGTGCTGTCCGCAGACGCCTGGAAACGGAAGAGGACATCGCCCAGGTGCTGCTCCGCGCCCGTCTCGAACTGACCGGTAAGCATGCGCACCTGCGGCGCGTTGACCTCGTAACGGCCGCGCTTCTCAGCGGGATGCGTCCAGCTGATCTGCGGCGTCTGCCAAGGTATGCCGGCCATAATGGCAGCGCTGCTTTTGTTGACGCGGACAGGACCATCGCCGGGAACGACGCGGGTGCCCAGCCGGGCAGTGAAGAACGCACTTTCGGGATAGCCGTCAAGAGCGCTTGACGGCCCGGGGAAACCGAAAGGCAGGCGTGATTCCAGGAGTCCCTCGGGAATCTCCAGAATGACCTGCTCTGCCGCCGGCGCCACCAGGCCGCGCCGGAACACCAAGGCCGCAAAGGGCGCCAGCAGGGATTTGGCCGGGTTGTAGGCCATGTCAAAATAGCCCTTGAGGCGCGGCGGCGTGTCGGGCGTGTCCTGGGTTTCCCAGCAGAACTGATAGAGCGCATCCCAATCCTGGTAAGCCGCAAAGGAGCTCAGCATGGGGAACATCTCGGACTGGTGTTCACTGGGCGTGGGGTGGTCGTATTCGGATAGTGAATAAGGCATGTCCGGATGCCGCCAGCGGGCCAGGCCGCCGAGGGTGCCGCCGTTCTGAGCCGCACTCAGCGGCGTGTTGCCAATATACCAGTCATTGCCGTCCCACGGGCGATTGGGGAAAACCGGATGCTGCCAGTAGGAATGCATATCAACGTAGTCATTGAGGCGCGTTTCCCGCATGAAGCCGTAGAGGCCGCCATAGGACGCCTGGGTGTCCACAATGGGCGCCGTCACGCCGACCTTCTCACGCAGATGCTTGCGCATGCGCTGGACGTAGGCGCATTCGGTCTCGAACAAAAAGCGCCGGAAGTCCTTCCAGAAAAGTTCCGGGCTGCCGCGTTCCGGCAGCGGCAATTCTGCGAAGCCGGCGGGCTTGCCGAAGTCCTTGGGATCGGCCCCTTCCCGAAGCGATACCGCCGCGAGTTCAACAACGCCGGTGGCCAGGCCCAGGCTGAAGCTGAGGCGGTGCTTGGCGCCCGCCGGGAGCTCATTGGTGCCGATGACCACTTCTAAATCCTGCCACTCGGGGCCAAGCATTACCGGTACCTGTGCCGTATAAACATCCCACGGCGCGTGAGCCATGCGCAGGCATACTGAGACGCGGCGCGCCTCCTCGCTGCGACCGCGGAAGCGCACGGTGTAACTCTGCTTGGAACGCAGGGGCAAATTGAGGTAATGCACCTGATAGGCCCAGGCGACGGCGCCCGGCGCCGTGATGTCAACACGGCAGAGGCCCTTTTCCGCGTCAACCTTGACCTCGCAGGCGCCGGGTTTGCGCCCCTCGAAGCTCCAGCCGGTCTCGCCTGCGGCAAAGCTGCCATTGGCCAGCATCTCGTCGCCAACGCCATCGCAGCCGGTGTTCCACTGCTTGAGCACGGCGTCCAGCGTGGGATATTTTTTCTGCAGCCACTGGCTCCACTGGGCTTGCAGAGCCTGACCGAGGTCTTTGTCGCGAATGATGTCCAAGCCATCCATGCTCATGTTCATGAGGGTGTTTTCGTTATTGAGCTCGACCACGGCGATCATCGGGTCATCCGCCAGGCGCAGTTTGGTGTAGGGATTGACACTGCCCAGGAGCATGGATGCGTATTCCTCCTGCAAGTCAATGTAGGGCGTGAAGAACTTGTCCAGCACTTTGCCATAGACGAAGGTACGGGGTTTGGGCGGAAACTTGTAGTCCTTGAGGCCGGGATAGTTGCGCGAAACATGCAGGTTGATATTGGCATAGATGCCGCGCTCTTTGAGCTGGAAAAGAAACCAGTGCAGACGGTCGAGCTGCTCGGGATCCAGCGCGGTCTGTTCCTTGTTCCAAATATGCCGGTTGTCTATGTGGTGGAAGCGAACCATGTTGAAGCCCAGCTGCTGCATGCGTTGGGCCACCAGCGGCGCCACCTCCTTGCTCGGAAAGGCGCTGGCAAAACAGACGTTCGAGCCGAAAAAGCGCACACGCTCGCCTTGCTCATTCACATAGTGCGCGCCCTTGACGCTGATGCGACTGTCGGCTTTGCCCCGATTAAGGAAGGCCACACTCGCCAGACTGCTGTCGGAAGCGAGATAGGGACTCACCGGAAAGGGCAGCCAGCCGTCGGGTACTGACGGCGCCTCATCCTGCGCCCGGCTCAGGGACACGCATAAACTCAGAGTACACAGCAACAAGACCCGTTTCCACATAGTGACGCTCCTTCTAGCCTGCTGGGTGAAGACGCTGACAAACAACGTAAATGGGGGTGCGAACGCAGGGCGTTCGGCCAGACAACGTAAGCATCAAATATAGCCCAATATGCGCCCTTTTGACAGTTTCAACCCGCAGCAGTCGTGGAACGTGAGGTAAGCGCTCACGCATTGATAATTGCCCGTTTCCTGTTGCCTTGCAATGGAAACCATTTTTCGTGTCTACTATGTCGCACGCCTTCAGCGTGCAATTTTTGGGGACGCTCCACCCAGGGCGGCGACACTTTCAGTGTGCTTGCCCTGGGCTGGTATGTCTTGCGCCTTCAGCGCTTCTGCCGCTTCGCGGCTATCTGGCCGTTTGCGGGGTCATGTCACGCCGCGGGTTGCAATGCCAAGTGCCCGTAGCCGCCTGGTACTTGCGAAACGATGGACAATATGGACATTATGGACACGATGGACGACAACACCTGCTCGCCCGCCGTCCATACTGTCCATATTGTCCATACTGTCCATAGCAACTTGCGGGAACAACAATTATCAATGAGTGACCACTTACTTTATGAACAACGGCACATACCTTCGATTTTCAGCCCGCGTCAACGCATAAGGACGTTGGCAGGACCAAGATCCTGTCCACCCCGCCCACCAGCCCCAAACGCAAAACCGGGCGGGGCGCTCTTGGCGCCTCGCCCGGTCAAGGTGCTTACCCCACTGACTTGCAGCCGACTGTGTTACTTATCATCCCAATGGCAGGCCGGATCGTTGTACTGGTAGCCATTGGGAAGTGGTCCAAAGAAAGTGCGCCAGTTAAGCCAGCCGACATGACCATCAAGGAAGGCCACATTCATGCCATCGTTATGCCGCGGCACGGGCAGGCGGCAGGTGTTTGAATCAATGTTCGCGTAGTATTTCCCATTGCATGTCAAATTGGACGGCGGGCATGCCTGGTAATGGCTGGCGTTGTTCTGCAAGCCGGCCCAGAGGGTGGGCTGGGTGATGACGCTCGACACGCTGGTGCCGCAGTCCTGGGCGTCCGTGAAGGTGAAGGAATAGGACGGGCTGGCAAGCCGGTTTACCGGCATGATGTTGGTGGAAGTGGCGTTGTTGTACACGAAATAGTTGGGGTTGCAGCCATAGCCGCGGCCTCCGTGATTGTTGAGGTTGCTCGCCGACGGGCAGATCGCCGTCTTGTCATCCCCGACGTAGCCCTTGATTTTGTCCCACCAGCTCACCGCCGGGGGATTTCGCCAGCCTTCCGGCAGAATGCCATCGGCATCGTCCGTGTACATATTCAGGGCCAAACCCAGCTGTTTGAGATTGGAAGTGCAGGAAATCTGCCGGGCCTTTTCACGCGCCTTGGCAAGCGCCGGCAGCAGCATGGCCGCCAAGATGGCGATGATCGCAATGACCACTAACAATTCAATCAGGGTAAATGCCTTGCGTTGTTTTTTCATGCTGCTTTTCCTCTCTGTGTTGCTGAATGATACCGTTGTCTGCCTGCCGGCGCAATCCTACTGAA
>JAAZKQ010000266.1 GCA_012799755.1 Lentisphaerota bacterium
CCTTGTAAAGGCACAACAGCGGAAAAGACCACCGGCAGGATCGGTATCAATCGGTGACCGCTCACGGCCGACCGATTGAATATCTCGGAATGAACTTGAAAAACTGGTTAATGGCAGCTAGGGTGCTCTTGCTATCGACTCGTGATGCCTCCTATTGCACTATCACAGCACAGTCATTCAGTCAAGAACAACCACTCTGCCAGGAGACCTGCAATGAACGAGAAGAAGACCAAAAGTGATTGCCCCTGCACATGGCCTGGGTGCCCACGACACGGAGACTGCAAAGCCTGTAAGGCCTATCACCATGCCCGAGGCGAAAAAACAACCTGTGAGCGAAAGCAGAAATAAAAACCTGCGGCAGCCGCTTCAAATCAGAGGTCTTTTTACTTTGGAACAGGGCGGCTTCAGGGCTTTGTGTATCTGCTCTTGGGACGAGCGCAGCTCAACCATAGCTGATGACGGCTTTACCGGTCTTGCCGGCGGCGAAATCGGCGAAAGCGGTGTTGACGTCGTCCAGGGAATAGACATCGGTAATCAATGACGCTACCGGCAGGCCGCTCCGAAACAGCCGGAGCATATCGTGAAATTCGGCGTAATGATAGAACCATGAGCCGGTGGCGGTGATGTCGCGACGGATGAATTGCTCGCTGATGGACAGGTTGACTGCTCCCTGTTCACCATTGAAGATGACTTGGCCGCCGGTTTTGACGGCAGCAAAGCAGTTCAGGGCTGTTTCCGGCCGCCCGGCGGCTTCAATGCAGAGGTCGGCGCCGACGCCGCCGGTATAATCGCGGATGGCAGCGATGACATCCGTGTCGTTGGGATTGAAAGTCGCCGCCGCGCCCAGGCGGGCGGCCAGCTCCAAGCGTGGCGCCGAGACATCAACCGCAATGACTTTCTTCCCAAGAAAGGCTTGCAGCAGAACATTGCCCAAGCCAACGGGGCCGGCCCCGAAGACCGCGATGGTGGTCGTGTCAGGGCGAATGATTTTTGTGGAGGTATGGAAGGGAACGCCCAAGCCGTCGCCCGAGATGAGCACGCCGGTTTTCCAATCCACCTCATCGGGCAAGACATGGCAGGCGGTGGCGGCGACGACAAATTGTTCGGCGTGCATGCTGCCGTAAAACCGGCGTTTCGTGCACCAAGTGGACTGGCCACGGGCGCAGTAGCCGCAGACGCCGCAGCCGGCAATGGCGCTGACCCCGACTCGCTGTCCCGGCTGGAGAGTAGTGACCGCAGTGCCGACGCGCAACACGACGCCGGCGGCTTCGTGACCGGAATTGCCCTTGGCCGAACCATCGTTGCGGTATCCGTGCAGTTCACTGCCGCAAAGTGCGGAGATGGCCGTCTGAATGACGACTTCGTGGGGCTGCGGCGTCGGCTCCGGGACTTCTGCAATGGCGGCCACGCCGTGGCCGCAGAGTTTGACAGACTTCATGCTTGGTTTTCCTTATGTTGCTGCGGTTGTTGGGTCAGCCAGGCGCGAGCCGGCTTGGCCATGCTCATGACATCGGGAAATCTTGTTGGACATTGACGGCGGCTTGCAGGCGGGCTGAACGGCGGAGGGCAGCTTCGAGTTGCAGTTCAGCCAAACCGGCCCGACCGGGAACGGGAGGTGGGGCGTTCTGCTCCAGGCTTTGCAGATAGGCCGCGAGGGCCTTTTCAAAGGAGGAGGCGTACTGGTTCCAGCGGGAGAAGTTCGGCTGCAAGCTGTACGATTCGCGGTAGTTGCTGTTGTCGAAGTTTAGCTCCAAGCGGGAATCAAGGTCGTCAATGACGATCATGGCGTGTTCGAAATTCAGAATGAGGTGATAGAGGGACAATTTGAAAAGCGAGCCGGAGGTGCCGAGAACAGTGCCGGTGGCGCCGTTGGCCAGCAGGAAGGCGGCGGCCAAATCTGTTCCTTGCTGCCGACCGCTGCCGTAGCTGACGCTGCCATTGAGGGCTTGGACAGTGGTTACGTCACCGCCAAAATGCTGGAGGAGGTCTAGACAGTGGCTCCAGCAAGCATAGTTGACATAAAGTGTTGCTTGGCGCAGGGGGCCGGTATTGCGTCCGGCGAGCACTTCCCGGAGCTTGGCGCTGACTTCAAAGAAGCGGTAGTTGAACATCATCGCTGTTTCGACGCCTTGCTGCTCAGCCCGGCGCATGAGTTCGCAGGCTTCAAAGAAGTCATTTTCCGTAACCTGTGCTTGGCCGAGGCGGGCGTGCAGCGGTTTTTCCATAAACAGGCGTTTGGGATTGAACTCCAGCACTTGACAGGCGACGTCATAGCGCTGGTCTTCATTGGTCAGGAGCAGGACGCTGTCTGGCTGGTCGGCCATCAGATCGGCTAGCGAATCGCAGGCCTTGCCGCCGAATTTCTGCTGGCAGGCCTCAGCCTTGGCCTTGGTTCGGGAAAAATAGGAGAGGGAAACCTGCTCCTGCCGCGAAAGAAAAGGAAGGTAGTTGTTTTTGGCGACGCTGCCGGTACCGATAATAGCGATTTTCAAAGGTCTCATGCCTGTGCTCCTGGGACTGGGGTGTTGATGTTGTTCTTCTTGTCGTCAAATGGCGTTCAACGATTGTCTTGGATTGTCTTCTGGGCGGCGGCGCGCGAGAACCGAGCGCCTGCGAGCGTGAACGGTAATGCGGAAAGTGTAAGTGGTATTGGTCTGGCCCCGGAAACTGCGGCCATGGAGAAAGATGAAATAACAGAATTCACTGTTCTGTGGATTTCAGCAACCACGGACGCTTGTTTCCGTAACTTGCGGAAACAATGAATATCCATGGGGGGACTGGATTGCGACAAACGATTCTACCGTAGTCAGATTGCCTTGCAAATCAAGAGAACGCAGGTATAACAAGCTGACTTTTTAGCAAGCGGTCACTCGTTGATATTGTGGACCAGATGTCAGCAAATGGACAACTTGGCGCCGTAGGCGCTTAACCATGCTTAACCCCAGCCTTCAGGCTGGGGTGGACAGCTCCCCATGAGGCAGTGCCTTGTAAAGGCACAACAGCGGAAAATGACCATCGGCACGCCTGGTGTCAATCGGTAACCGGTTACACTTTTCAATTATTGGTCTGCCATGGATATTCATGGTCCATGGTCCAAGCGAGGCTCGTCTTCCTCTCGTGATCTTATTGGCTGGAAGCGCTTGGCTCCGGCGACATGGCCCAAAGCGAAGTCTGCCACGCACGCGCGCGGCCTTATCACCGGCACTTCATCGTGGCGCAGAACCATGCCGGGGTCTGTCCCTCGCGCGCGCGACCTTATTAGGATGGGGGCCCCCTAGGGTGGGTGGGCTGGAATTTAAAGGACTGCGTGAAAAATAGCCAAAAAATCGCCCCTGACAAGCCAAAAAATCGCCAAGTAACAGCA
>JAAZKQ010000031.1 GCA_012799755.1 Lentisphaerota bacterium
CCTCGCCCCGGCGCCGCTGCCAACGAGTCCAAGCGGTCTCAGGCGTCCCCTGGGATCGGCCAATTATCAATGAGTGACCGCTTGCATGGCGCACCGTGAGGCAACGCAGGAAACCGGCTCAGCGCCTGAGGACGATCTTAAAGACCGCCTCGGGATCAATAGCCAGCACCATATCGCGATCCTCCACATCATACTCCACCGCCGGCGCTTCTGCTCCGGCTTCGCGCGCTTCGGCGCTGACGCTGATGCCATCCCAACGGGCGAAGAGCTTGTTGAGGTGCAATCGCGCCGTGAAGGGCCGCTGTCCGGGCAGCGGCGTGAGTTCCCACACGTTCATGCTGGTCTCGCACAGCCTGAAAACGCCGTCGGTGGCCGCCAGTTCGAAATCAACCATGGTGCCGGCCGGATTACGTTGCAGAGTGATTTTGCCCGGCTCAGGCGCCGGCGGCGGCGGGTCGAGCTTCACGGCGGTGACTGCGCCATCGGCAGCGCGGCTGACCCTGAGTGTCCCGATCCAGACCGAGGTGCCACCGGTCTGCCGGCCTTCGGTGGGCACCCGGTTCAGGCTGGATGCGTAAAGGCCGACGTAGATCGGGAAGCGCGCATCCGTGCAGCTTGCGGGGACTACGCTGACGATCTTGTCGCGAATCACGCCTTGCCATTGTTCCAGCGGCACGCTGGAGTTGTGATCAGCCTGGAAACGAATGTTCAAGGGCTGGTTTTTGTCCTCCATGTAATGGACGAAAGTCCGCAGCCCGGCCGGCCCCGGCCCCTTGGCATCCCAGCGCAGGGTCCAGCTGAAACGGCCTTCGCCGAGGTCCACAAAGTCCTCAATGCTTGGGGAAGCCGGCACCAGCTCCTGTCGGCTGATCGCACTTGGCCGGGCATTGAAAAACCAGCCGGAGGGGCCGCGCGAATGCTCGCGGAAAATGCCGGCGGGCAGTTTTTCCAGCGTCAACAGATTGGCGCCGTAGCTGATGGCGAAGCCGAAGGGCGGCAGGCAACGACCGTCCTCAAGCAGCCAGTCGTCCTCACCGCGATTCACCCACACCCGCGCGCCATTGTCCCACTCGACATATTGACGGTGAATGTTGCCGCCGACAAACTCATGCCGGCTGATATGGCGCAAAGCAACATGGCGGATGAAATCCTGGGCCAGGTAGTATTTGCGCAGGGCATTGTAGCCCCAGCAGCCGGCGTCAACCATCAGACAGTGTCCAGCCAGCAGTTCGGCGGAGAGATAATCGTCGCTGACGATGCCGTGCAGGAGGCGCGTGCGCTGTCCCTCATAACGTGAAGAGTAGCCCGCGCCCATCAGCACGAAGTTGCTGTGATTGACGGCGGAATACCAAGGCACGCGGTTCCATTCATCGCAATCTATTTTGATCAGGAAACGCCCAGGGGTGCTACTGAGCGTCATCCACTGGCAGTCCGCGCCATCGAGGTAGCCGATGAGTTGGTCATGGCCGGCTTCGGAGGTCGTTGGCGCATCGCCAAGATGATCGCGGATCCAAGCGAAAGCTTCGCCCCAATGCCGGCGGGTTTCCAGACCGGAATGGTAAATACCCTCGTGGTCATACCAATCCGTACAGGTCGCAGAGGTGAAAACGTCAATGAAACAGTGAGTGGTTCCCAAGCCTTCTTTCACCAGGCGCAGATTGCGCTGCACATAGGGCATAATCTGATCCGGCCGCCACTTGTAGGACGAGGCGTCCCGACCGCGATTGTACCAGGCCTTGACCGGCTCGCCACTCTTGGAGAAATATATCTTGCGATAGCTGAAGTCATCCGCATCGGGATAGAAGTCAATATAGTTGTCATGAAGTCCCCAGGGGATGCCGGCCGGATCGCAGACGCGCCCCACTTCCTTGAGGTCGTCCAGACTGCCTTTGTCGGAATTGGGCGGCCAAATGTCCGGCAGGCGGTAGTCGTAGCCCCAGCGTTGCCAGTTGTGGATCGTGAGGATGGCATCAGTGACGCCGTAGCGGAGCATCTCGCGCATATTGTCAGCAATGTCGCGGTAACGCCCGCCCCAGATATCGAAAAGCATGCGGCCGGCGAGTTTGCCGACGGCGGCGGCGGGCTTCTTGTCATACAGCGGTCTATAGGCGAGCGCGGCGGCCATCGCCGTGGGCGCCGGTACGAAGGTCATGACGCAACTCTCACGGGTTGCCAGAGCATAAACTCGCTTGCTGGGATCAACGTCGAAATAGAGCGGCGGATTGTCCACCGCAATCAGCACTGCCGGCCCTCCGGGGAATTCCATGCCGACATGGCTGGAAGCCAAATTGTGCCCGCCAAAGCCGGCCCGGAAGGGCTTGGGATTACGAATGGCGTAGCCGTGACCATAAAAGACGGTGTGGGCTTGTTCATGCCAGGGCCCTGGTCGCACGAGCGACAGCTGTTCCGTAGCTTCGATTTTCACCCGCATGCCGGCAGCGTCAGCCCAGCAGCCCACGCGCACATTCGCTTCCCTGCCATCGGCGTCCACGAAGCTGTGCAACCACTGCGGTCGGCCCCCGGCCTCGAATGTCTCGCAGCGCAGGAAGCGCCAGTTCGAGTCGGTCAGAGGCTCACCGTTGAGTTCGAGTTCCAGGCCACGACAGGCCGATATGCCCTCCGGGCCCACGAAAAGGAACCAACCATCAAGAAGGCCGTAATCACCGACGGCAATCACCACCGCGCGCATATCATTGGTAGCAACAAGCGGCAGCACCGTCGCCCTGGGAATGGCCGGCACGACCCTGTCCTGCAGTCGGGCTGCCGCCAGCTTGAGCGCCGCAGGCGGTTCGCTGGCGGGCGCAAAAACCGACGGTTTGCCGGCGGTAATCGTCGGCTCAGCCCAGTAGCAGCCATCAACCTGCGTATCGCGATTAGGCCCCGGGTGGCTCTCCAGGCGTAAAATGACCTCTTTACCCGCGTAGGCGCTCAGGTTGACCTCGGCGGGCAGCCAGGTCTTGCTGGCGGTAAAGGTGTTGAAGAGCATGGCCGGCTCGGCATCGCCATCCAGGACCCACACCCGGAAATCCACGCCGTCGCTGAGCGGCTCAGTGGGACTGCTATCGCGCAGCGCGTTGGCGAAGCTGAAGAGAATAGGCGTGGTCGCGGGCAATTTCACGCGGTAGTCACAGAGTACCGTGCCGCCGCCTGGTTGCCAAGTCGGATGTATGTTGATGCTGTAACGCGTATCGTCACGGGATGTGCGACCATAGCTCACATGAGCGCGGCTGACACTGTCACTGCCCAGCCAGCCCACGGGCTTGTACTGCAAGGGCTGGTCGTAGTAATTCCAGCCCACGCGCACATTCATCTGGCCATGGAGCCGCAGCCTGCCATCCGCCGGCGCGATGATGGCCGGAAGTTCGGGAGGCGCAGCCAGTGTTTCCTCGGCAATGCCGCGCTTGACATTGACGGCGAAGATGCGCACAGCGTCAATCACCACAGCCTCGTCGCCGAGCCGCAAGTCTGCCTGGACATGCAGAGGATAGAGCGCCGAAAATACAAAGGAACCGCTCACAATCTGGAAGGTCACGCTGGCGCTTTCACCCGCGGCCACCTCCACGCGCTGCGTGGCCGGACCGACAACACGCCAATCATCAACCAGCTTGTGCACACGCAGCTCACCGCTGACCGGCGTCGCGCCGGCATTGCTCAATGTCACCACGGCGCTGGTCGGCTCAGCAGGCGCCGTCACATCAGGGATCTCCTCTATGAGCAAGGTCAGATCACCGACGCGCTGCTCATGCCCATTCCAGGCAAACAAGGATTGTATCGCCATTACCAACGCCATCACTATGGTGATTCTTCTACTGTATGCCGTCATCATTGCGCTGTACTCCCATGTTCGTTGCTGCCTCTGGTTAGAACTGTGACGCTGCGGAAACAAGGCTCCGTGGCGTTTTGTTGAACAAAGCGACGCCTAACATACACCGCCATGAGCAAGAATCAGCATCGGCGCGATGATTTCCAGCGCGCTTTTCGTAAGCGGTCACCCATTGATAAAGTGGACAGTGTGGACAGGGTGGACAGGGTGGACAGGGTGGACAG
>JAAZKQ010000267.1 GCA_012799755.1 Lentisphaerota bacterium
CGCCCCTGCCGTATTGGAAAGAAGCACCCTCCTGAACTGGCAGCAGGACACCGGCGCCCTGCAAAAGTGCGATGTCCTGCGTCTGGTATCCATCGTCCGGCCCGGCGCGCCGCTTCAGACTCCAAGCGCGGCCCATAGTGGCACGACCGCCGCGCTGGCGACTCCCCGCCCGACACTCTGGAAATGGACGACCGATGGCTTTGTCCTGCAGGAGCCGGACGCCACCTTGACGCTAACCGAAAATGTCGGTCAACTGGGTGACAGCGATGCCGCAGCGACGCAACAGGCCGAGCAGCTGCTGGCTTCGCGTCCGGCTTCCACTGCGACACCCGCGCCGTTGGCATCGGCGCCGCTGCCCGTCCGCTGGCGACAGGAAGTCGCCCCCTATGCCGGCGTCAGCTGTATTTTTGACGGCAAGGCGGCGATTGCCTCGGGCAAGACGCTGCGATTAGTGGACCTCGCCAATGGCGACATTCTCTGGCAGCGCGATGTTTCCGACATCATTGGCCGCCTCGCCTGGTGGCCGCAGGCCGAATTGCTGCTGACCGGCTGTCGGGATGAGAAACTGCATGGTTGGGATGCCAAGGGCGAAATCCGCTGGACATTCACCTCGGAAATGGCGCCGCAAATGCACCAATTCGGCCCCTATCATCACAAATCAGCCGTACCGGGCATCCGAAGCATTTTGCCGCGCGGCGACCTGCTCTATGTCGGCAGCGCCGGCACGCTGGAAGTGCTCAACTGCCAAGGACAGCTGCAAAAACGGCTTTATGTCCTGTACGGTCCGATTGAAGAGTTGATTCCCATGCCCGACAGCGATGATGTCCTCATTCGCCGTCTGGTAAGCGGCACTCCCGCGCTGCATCGCGTCACGCCGGAACTGACCATTTCGTCGGTAGGCTGGAATCGCGGCTTGCAGGATGATCTCGGTTCCTTTGGCTTCAGCCAGGTTTCCCAGCAATTCGTGCTGTTCTTCCGGAACGCTCAGAACGAACTGCGAGTAGCCAACGTGTTCAATGGCGTGCAGAATCGGCTGGTCTTGCGCGATGCCGCCGGCAAGGCGCTCAACGAAGTGAATTTCGGCACCGGCGGAACGGCGGCCTCCGCCAATCTTTGCTATGATCGTCCGGCCTTGATCAATACGACCATGCGCAATGCCGCCATCGCCGATCTGGATCAGGACGGGACGCCGGAGATCGTCGTCGCCACCGCCAACTGTAAATTATACCTTTTCGACCCGCAACTGACCTTGCTCCGAATACTGACGCTGCCGGCCGAACCGCGTACGCTGGCAGTTGCCGACGGAGAACTTTTCTTCGGTCTGAACGACGGCTCACTTGTCCGGCTGACGGCGCAAGACGGCTTGCAGCTGGTCGGACGCCTGTCCGGCGCGGTGTTGACGCTGGACCGGGTCGGCGATCACTTGCTCGCCGGTTCCGCCAAGGGCGAACTTCTGATGCTGACGCTTCGCCCCTGATTAGTCTCTCGAAGAAATCACGCCAGTCGCTTTCAGACACGCCCCGCCGGCCGACCAGAGTGGAAGCGGCTGACCGCCTACCAGCCAAGGCAACCGGTCACCCGTTGATAATTGTTGTTCCCGCAAGCTGCTATGGACAATATGGACAGTATGGACGGCGAGCGAGCAGGTCTTGTCGTCCATCGTGTCCATCGTGTCCATCGTGTCCATACTGTCCATGTTGCGCCGCAGGTGCTTGACCATGCTTAACCCCAGCCTTCAGGCTGGGGTGGCGAGCTCTCCATGAGGCCGTGCCTTGTAAAGGCACTACAGTAAAAAAGACCACCGGCACGGCCGGTGTCAAAGTGTGACCGATTGCCTAAAAACCACCTATGCTCATGCAAAACCGTGTTTGCAACTGCCATTTTGTTCATTAAATTAGTTTTGTTTACAAATCGTGAACAAGGATAAAATATGAACAAAAAACAAGCCATCATTGACAAGGCGTTGCTGAATGTCAACACCCTGTTATCAAGACTCAAGCAGAAGACAGCCAAAGTAAAAACGACGAAGAACGGAACTGTCCTGGTCCTTCCCGATGGCGCGAAACGGGAACTCAAGGTCTTTTCCGCGATGACACCCGCGCAATTGACCAGGCATTTGCCTGCTCTCGCTGCCGCAAGTATTTGCGTTTTTGCCGATTACCTGACACCTGGCGTTGCCGAAACATTGTTGCATCACGACGTCGCCTTTGCAGACACTGCCGGCAATATGCATCTGCGTTACGGCGACAGTGTCATTTTGGTGCAGCATTGTCCAAAGCCGCCCGAACTGCAGCGACAGGAAAGAGTGAATCGCGGCTGGGGAACTGCGGGGCTGAAGATCGTCTTTCTGCTATTAGTTGAACCGGCGGCATTGAACTGGACCTATCGGCGCATCGCCGCCATGGCGGGTTGCAGCTTGGGAGCTGTCAATAATGCCATCAGCGATCTCTTGGATCAGTACTGGCTCCAGAAACTGGACGGTATTCTGCGCTGGACTGACAAGCAGAAGACCATCGCCCGCTGGTGTGAGACTTACCAACGCAATTTGCTGCCAAAGATTGGCTGCGTGAGATATGCCGGCGACACGCTTTCAATACCTGATGGCGTGCCGTTATTATGGAGTGGCGAAAAGGTGGCTGCTGATCTTGGCCTGCTCAACACCAGCAACGCTGTTGGCTGGCGTTGGGGCAATATCGCCAAGGCAGTGTCACGCAATCGCTGGCAGGAAGCCCCTAAGGGCAACATTGAAGTGCGAGAAGCCTTTTGGCCGGGCAGCCGGGACTTGCAGGGCCAGATTCCCTGGCTCCTCATTTACGCTGATTTGCTGGCAACCAATGACAGCCGCTGCTTGGAAGCGGCAACGACAATATACCAACGCTACCTGGAAACAATGACGTGAAGGTACAGGAAGAAATAATCACTTTGGTCGCCCTGGCAGCCAAAACGACGGGGGTGGATGTCATGCTTGTCGGGGCATACGCCCGCGATTACTGGCGCGAACACTGCCAAGTCCCAGGACGGCTACGCGCTACCTGCGATGTGGATTTCGCCTGTCAAGTCATGTCCTGGGGAGATTTCTTCGCCTTGCTGGAATGCTTGAAATCCAAGTATGGGCTATTGGCTGATCGAGGCTCAAAACACAGATTGTGGCTACGTGATGAAATATCACTCGACTTGCTGCCGTATGGTGGCATCGCTGACCAAAACGGTGAGGTCGCCTGGCCGCCCGATTTTGAAACGACCCTGTGTGTCCTCGGCTACGCCGCCGCCAAAAAAGATGCCGCCATTGCCCATGTTGGAGGCTGTCCCATCAAGGTAATCCGACCTCATTGGCTGGCATTGCTCAAGCTGTTGGCATACACGGAAAACACTACCCGAACCAAGGACTTAATAGACGTATATTACCTCGTTGACAATTACTTCGACTTTATTGACGAAGACCTAAGACTGTACGCGGTTGCGCCAGAGATGCTGACTTGTTGGAAGAGGATAATTACGATTCCCGAGTTGCAGGCGCCAGAATGATTGTCAGGGATTGCACACGTACATCGTCGGACGACACTGGGCGTATCCTGGCCAAGATTGTCGGATTCAATCAACATGATCGTTTGACTTTGGAATTTGCACGGATAAATGGGCTGGAAACTGACATTGCCCACAGGATCATTTCTGGCCTGCAGGCCGAGGTTTAGGAGTCGTTTACATTTGGACTGAAGATCGGGTTAAGCGGAGCGCGGACACCCAGGATGCTGGTCAACGGCACCAAGAGCGTCAGCCCACCTCCCAGCCGTACCACGGTTTCCTAACCCGCAGCGGCATTGACACGCCCCGCTCGCCGACCAGAGTGCAAGCAGCTTCAAGCCGCTTGCAGCCACGCCCCGCCGGCTGCGGGGCCCCATCTCCCGCGTCAACGGGTCGCCTTAAGTTCCAGCAGGATGGCGCTGTGCGCGGCGATGCGTTCGGGCATGGCGCCGACGAGAGCCCAGCCCGGAGCGATGCTCAACGGCGTCGGCAGGGCTTCCGTGTGGTTATTGACCGCGACCACCCAGAGTCGCTTGTCGCCGTCAGGGTGTTCCGTCAGGGTGACCAGCCGATGACTCGACTTGACTGCGCGCTGCGCCAACACGCGCCCGGCAAAGGCTTTGTAGAGCTCAAACCATGGCGCCTCACTCGGACGATGGAAGGCCCCTGGCCGACCGGCCAGGTAGCGTTCCAGAGGCAATGTCAGCAAATAGACCTCGCCGCGCCCATAGGCATGGCGAATGTACACCGGATTGCCATCGGCTTCAGTCGCCAGTATTTCGGCGTCGTCGCAAAGCAGTGCCATGCGGAAAGGCGAATCAATGGCGTACTGCGCGCCGCCGCAGGTGAAGCGCGCCGGCTCACGACGCGCCTCGCGATAGTCCACGCCGGCGCCGAAGACCTCATCAAACGGGCTCAGCGCCCCGTCGTCTACGGACAGATACAGCGTCGCCCCGGCGCGCACCCGCGTCAGCAACGCCTGCATTTCGTGATTGCGCGACCAGCTGGCGCCACGAATGCCTGGAACCACATAAAGCTCACTGTCAATCAGGGGCCTGTCAACATACTGAAAACGCAGATCAAAACCGGCCTGCTTGGCTAGCATGAAGGCACTCCAGCCATTTTCCATGAAGCAATTGAAATCCATGCTGCGACTGATGATGCACACGGCGTCCTGTCGGCGTGGCGGCAACGGCGACACCGGCAACGCGCTGACAAAAGAGCGGAAGGCGCGAATCTCCTCTCCGACGGGCTTGAGCTGGAAATCGGCTGTGTAGAGTCCCAGTTCGCGCTCCCAGCAACTCCAGTCGTAAGGCGGGTGTTTGAGTTGCGACTGCTCAAAAGCGCACCACCAGACAAAATAGTCCGAACCATGCGCCCAGGCATTGAACATGGCATTGCGGATAAAAGCCGCCTTGGTCTTTTCATTGCAGTAACTCGGCGCGAACGTGCCGATCTCTTCCACAAAGGCAGGGCGCTGTCCGAAATCGCTGTAGAAACAGGTTTCGACCGCTGCTTGGAAGACTGAACGGATTGATGTGTGCGCGTCCACCCGCGCCGGCAGCTTGGACGGCGAGTGCGGATAGGGATGGGACGTGAGCAGGTCACAGAGTTCGCCCTGCGTCTCAATCGCCCAATTCGTCCCGGAGAACTCGGCATCGGCCGCCGGCATCAAGCCGTGCATGCCCGAAGCCACTGGTCGAGTGCTGTCCTCCGCCCGAATCGCGGCGGTGATGGCATTGGTCCAATTCCAGGCTTGTTCGGCATTGCTTACCTGCCCCATGCAGTTGGACTCGTTGCCCAGCTCCCAGATGCGTATCGCCGGCAAATCCCGCCATTCCCGCACCATGCAGCGCACCATGCGTACCTGCCATTTGATTGATAGCGGGTCGGTAAGCGGATTGAGCCCCGCAAAGGCCGGCGGCGTGTACAACTCGCCACTCATCCAGCCCGTGACCAAACCAACGATCAAGCCCATATCATGCTCCGCCGCAATCTCCGCCAACGTGCGGAAACGCGCCAGCTGCTGCTCATCCACGCCGGCTTGCCCACAGGGCGTCGCCGGCAAGACCTCGCCATGCAGGCGCAATTCCACCGGACGGCCGTTATGACCGCGCAGGAGCTCCAAGGGCTGGAAATCCGTCCAACGCGGGAAAACCCGCACGATCTGCATGCCGGCGGCAGCCATCAGCGCAAAGTCCTTGCGCACCACGTCCTCTCGCCAATCCGCCCACATCTTCACGCCTGCATGAGAAGCCCAGTAGTTACAGCCGACCTGCATTGCCGCCTCCATCTTTGTTTGTCCTGACAGCCAAGCCGTTCTCGTCTTGCCGGCAGTTGGCAAAATCACTATTCTAGAACATATTTGCTATTTGCCTTAAACCAAGCACAGCCAGGAGAAATTAGCGCCATGAATTGTCTGTTGACCGACATCGAGGCCCGTGTCCTCGGATGCCTGATCGAAAAACAAGTGACAACCCCCGATTCCTACCCGCTGACCCTCAACAGCCTGATGCTGGCCTGCAACCAGAAGTCCAACCGCGACCCCGTCGTCGAGTATGACGACGTCACCGTGATCAAAGGGCTGGACGGCTTGCGAGACAAAAAACTCGCCATGATGGTCGGCCTTGACGGCGCCCGCGTACCCAAATACGAGCATAACTGCGACTATACCCTGCCCATGCCGCCACCGGAGCTCGCCCTGCTCTGTGTGCTCCTCCTGCGTGGCCCCCAGACCGCCGGTGAACTCAAGGCCCGAAGCGAGCGCCTCCACGCTTTCGCCGGCGTCGAAGAGGTAGACGCCACGCTCAGCCGCATGGCTGAGCAGCCCACGCCCCTCATCGTCAAGCTACCCCGCCAACCCGGCAAGCGCGAAAGCCGTTACGCTCACCTTCTTTGCGGCGAACCAGTCCTGCCCGAGACAACCGGAATACAGCCCCAACCCGAAGCGGCACGGCTGGAACTCGAAGCCAGCAATTCACGCATGGACGACATGGCCGAACAAATCACTCAGCTGCAAGAAAAAATCACCGCCATGCAAGAAAAACTCACAGAGCAGCAAGCCATCATCGAAAAATTGCGCGTGCTGCTCTGAACGCAACGCCCCCCGGGAGCCCATCGCAGACGCAAACAAGCGCAGATAGCCCCAACGACGACATACACCGGCATCCGACAAAAAGATGGACCACATGGACACGCCCCTGGAGCTCTTCATTTTCATTGACGCCCTTGGCTGGCACATCGCCCAACAGCACCGCTTCCTTGAAGACCTGATGCCCTACCGGCAGCCCGTCACCATGCAGTTCGGCTACTCATGTACCGCCCTGCCGACCATCCTCAGCGGCAAAAAACCCGTCGAGCACGGTCACCTCAGCTTCTTCTACCTCGATCCTGAAAATTCGCCCTTCAAGATTTTCCGTGTCCTCAAGTACCTGCTCAAGCCGGCGTCCTTCTGGGACCGCGGGCGGGTCCGCCACTTCCTTTCCCAACTCATCCGCGCCATCTACGGCTACACAGGCTATTTCCAGCTCTACGCCGTGCCCTTCGACCGCCTGCCCTACTTCAATTACTGCGAAAAAAAGAACATCTTCGGCCCTGAAGGACTCGCGCCGGTGCCGAACCTCTTTGACCTCCTCCTGCGATCAGGCCTGCAATTCCATATCTCCGACTGGCGTCTCCCGGAAGCGCAGAATTTCGCCCTGGCCGGCGACGCCGCCGCGCGCGAAGACATGAACTTCATCTTCCTATATGCATCATCGCTGGACGCACTCCTGCACCAGCACGTCAGCGACGAAAAAATCATCCAGCAAAAACTCGATTTCTTCGAATTCAACATCCGCAAGATCATGCAAGTGGCAAAAAGTCATCATTCGCGCTGCCGAGTCACCGTAATATCCGACCATGGCATGACGCCGCTGCGCGGCATCTTTGACGCCAAAGCCCGCATTGCCGCCACGCCATTGATCTTCGGCAAGGACTATACGGCCTGTTTCGATGCCACCATGACCCGCTTCTGGTTCCACCGCCCCGGCGTCGAAGAACAAATCCGCCAAGCCATGGCGGAAGCGCCCGGCCATTGGCTCAATGAGGACGAAAAACGCCGCTACGGCATTGACTTCCCCGACCACAAGTACGGCGATGCCATTCATCTGCTGGCCCCCGGATGGCAAATCTCGCCCTCTGACATGGGCCTCAAAGCTCTCAACGGCATGCATGGCTATACTCCCGATGACGAGCTGTCCAACGCCTGCCTGTTATCGGACAACCCCCTGGACGACTGCCCGGTACAAGAAGTGGCCGATCTCTTCACACTGATGAAAAAACGCATTCAGGATATGCGCCTGGACGCCTTGGAAAATATCACCCTATGAGTAGCCCAACAAAAAACTTGGCATTTTTCAGCCGTGACCCCTTTTGTCCGGCTTCCTTTGGACTTACAATAGACAGGATCACACATGAATAGCGGAGAAAACTTCTGTCATCCCCTCTCATGTTGACACTCAGCGCCTGGCAACAGTCGCGAAGCGATAGCCGCCGGACACTGAGCCGAAATGGAATAGAGGGGAAGGCGTGAGGGAAGGAATGGGTCGAGTGCCGCAGACCTGCGCCACTGGTGCAGGGATAGTCGGATGGCCGCGTAGCGGCACCCCGAGCAAAGCAAAGAGTAGCCTTCCTCCTCTCGCAAAACCTAATCATGCATGTCAGACGCTCATCCCCTGCGCATCCGGGGGCGCCTCCCGGAGCAGTCCGCAGTCTTGACCGCAACACGACCAACTCAAAGCACCATGACACACAATGCCTACGTTCTTAAGAACACCCTGACCAATTACCTGCTGGTCGTCCTGCGCGTTGTCCAAGGCATCCTGGTCACCCGCTGGCTGTTCAACTCCCTTGGCAATGAATACTACGGCTTTTGGTCGCTGATGTGGACCCTCCTGGTCTATGCGTTGCTGCTGGACTTCGGCTTCAGCAAGGCCGCCCAGAAATACACTGCCACCGGACTCTTCAACAGCGACCCCGACTCCTACAATCGCTACCTCTCAGCAGTCTTCTCCCTGCTCTCACTCATGGCCACGATCATCGCTTCCGGCTGCTTCATCGCCAGCTACTTCCTAACCGCGCTCACCCGCATTGACTCGCCGGAACAACTCGCCTACTGCCGCCTCACGCTGCGCGTCTTCGGTATCGGCTGCGCGCTGGTATTCCCCACCGGCATCTTCCCTGAAATCCTCGTCGGCCTGCGCAAAATCTACCTGCGCAACTACGTCCTCGCCGGTACCCGTATCACGGAAACCCTCGGCATCGCCGTCATCCTATCCATGGGCGGCTCACTGCTGGCTCTGGCCTTCTTCACCGTCAGCCTCAATCTCAGCACCAACTTCGTGATGTACGCACTCTGCCGACGCGAAATCCCCAGTCTGCGCTTGCGTCTCCGCTGGGACCCGACAACGCTGAGAGAGCTGGCTGACTTCAGCGGCTTCATCTACCTCATCTCCATTTGTAGCCTCATCATCCGGAAAACCGACCACCTGGTTCTCAGCATCTTCGCCGGCCTCAAGGCCGTCGGCATCTACCAACTCGGCGGCCGCCTGCCCGATCTCTGCGACAACCTCGCCACTCAGTACCAGGAAAACATCGCCCCGCTCAGCGCCGCGCTCCACGCCAGCAATCAACGGCAGAACCTGCGCGACCTTATCTTCTTCGCCATGCGTTTCAGCAGCTTCATGGCCGCCGGCGGCATCTCTCTCGCCTATATCGTCTGCCAGGACCTCATCGCGCTGCTCTTCAATGTTCACGACCCCGATGTCATCCAGGCATGCCGATGGCTCCTCATCAATGCAGCCTTCACCATCGCCGTCCGTAGCGTCACGGACAAATTTCTCATGATGTCCGGTCGCCACCGCCTGCTCGCCAGCCTATATATTGTCGAAGCCGTAGCACACCTGCTCCTCAGCGTTCTGCTGACCCGGCGCTACGGCGTCGTCGGCGTCATCTTCGGCACACTTATTCCCAACGCCGCGCTCGCCATTTTTATCCTGCTGCCTTACATTATTCGTTTCGTGAAGCATTCGCCGATGACCTTTTTGGACAAGGTGTACCTACGGCCGGCTTTTGCAGCGGCCCTGATGGCCTTCACCGTGCTCGTCGCCCGACAGTACTTGACAGGTTCCATGCCCCAGCTGCTCCAGCTGGTCGTGGTCATTGCCTTGGGCGGCGTCGTTTACTGTGGGGTCTTCCTGGGCGTCAATCCCGACGACTGGCAGGCGGTGCAGGAGTTTTTTCGTCAGAAATTGAAGATTCAAAATCATCCAGACACTAGGACCGGACGCTGAGCCGCCTGTCCGCAAACGCATTCTGTAACACAGAAGGAATGACGACTATGGACATTACCCGGAGTACCCTCAATGGCGTGCAGATCATTGAAGTCAAAGGCCGCCTCACCGCCGACTGCGCAGAAAACTACAAGCAGACACTGACAGACATCATCGCCAAAAACAACCGGCTGGTCATTGACCTCGCCAAGCTGGAATACATTGACAGTACCGGCCTGGGCGCCATGGTCTATATCCTGCAGCAGACCCTCGACAATGGCGGCGAACTCAAGATCGCGCGCCTCCAGGGCAAATCGCGCATTGTCTTCGATATCACCAAAGCCTACAAAATCTTCGATATCTTCGACACCGTTGAAGAAGCCGTCGCCGCCGCCCTCAAGAATAAGTAAGGCACAAGCGCGAAGTTTTGTGATGAACACGTGTAAGCCCTCAGGCCGCCGTGCCAGGGCTTGACCTCGCGGGATGGCTATGAATCCCGTGCACACCGTCAAACATCGCTTTCTGTCACCGCATATCGCATATTGCCGGCTTTTATACTAGGCCGCTTGTCAATCATTTGCGCTATATTTGCGCCATAGGCGCTTAGCCTTCTACAGATTCCCCGCCCCAGTGACCAGCGCCTCCTATTCGCGCCGCGAGCGTAGCAGCACCATGCCCGCCATTTCCATCATCATTCGCGCTCACAATGACGCAGCCTACCTGCCGCAGGTTCTGGCCGGCCTCCGCCGTCAGCACCGCCAGGACTTCGAACTCATCGCCTGCGACGACCGCTCCAGCGACAACTCCGCCGAACTCCTGCGCAGCTGGCCGGGCGTCACCATGCTCCCACCCGAGCCAAACGGCTATGTCCCCGGCAAAGTCCTCAACCGCGCCGTCCGCGCCGCCCGCGGTGATATTGTCGTCTTCAACAATGCCGACGCGATTATCCTGGACGAATGCTGGCTCGAAGAGCTCATCGCCCCCCTGACCGACGCTCAAGTTGCGGCGACCTACGCCCGACAGCTGCCCCGACCTGACGCCTGGCCGATGGTCCTGCGTGATCACGAACAGGCCTTCGGCGACAAGCCCCAGGGACCCGGCTGGCGCCATTTCTTCTCGTTGGCCAGCGCCGCCGCCCGCCGCGACCTGCTGTTAGCCACGCCGTTCAGCGAGACCCTGCAGTACTCCGAAGACGTTGATTGGACCTGGCGCCTGCGCAAAGAGGGCTGGCTCATCCGCTACGCGCCCAAGGCCCGCGTGGAACACTCGCACAATTACCCCCCCGGCGGCCCTGGTCAAGCGCTTTTACAACGAAGGACTGGCTGACGCGGCCATCTACGGCGACAAATCGCAGCCCCTCCGCGCCTGCCTCAAAGCTGCGGCCGACTACGCCCGCGACCTCAAATACTGCGTCGCCAAGCGACACTGGACGAGCCTCCTCACCGCCGCACCCTACCGCTTCCGACAAAAACTCGCCCATGACCGCGGCCTCAGAGACTACCGCCCAATACAACAGTAGCCCGGGAAGCCACCGCAAACACGACAGGCGGCCACCCATCAGGCAAACCCGGCGGCGGGATCAGTTTGATCAGGCGGATCAGCGGACGGATCGGACGGATCGGACGGATCAGGCAAATCCGGCTGTTTGATCGGTCTGATCGGTCTGATCGGTCTGATCGGTCTGATCAGTCTGATCAGTCTGTGGAAAAACCTTCCGCGTTCGCACTTGCCCATTTGCGCCTTGGACCGCCAAACAGCCCCCTCTTCCCCAAAATAATCTGCGCGAATCTGCGCAATCTGCGGATAGAAAACAAGGGCAGACAGGCAGGCCATCCCGACGCCAAACAGCCCACCAAAAAACA
>JAAZKQ010000268.1 GCA_012799755.1 Lentisphaerota bacterium
CGCCCCTGCCGGGCGTGAAGGAAGGCGAGTGGGATTTCCGCGCTTTGCTGGTGAATGGCCGCTTGGCGGCGAAGGCGACGTGGCCGAACAGCACGGACACGCTGGAGCACCTGGGACAATGGGATTTGCCGCTGTTGCCCATGCTCGCCGGCTATTGGGCGCGCCCGCCGACTCGCGAGGAACTCACCGTCATGCCCTACAAGGAGGGCGATATTCCGGCGGACATTGACATTGCCAACGCCGAAGTGCGGCTCTACCACATGTGGGCGGAGTCGCTGGTCGGTGTGGAAAGCCACGATAAAGAGAAGCATGTGCTGGTGATGTCCTCGCCGGCGGTCTGGCCGATGGGCGCCTGCAATCGCCGCAAGTACGTCATATACAACATCAGGGAGGGCATGACCGAGCCGGGGCAGTGGTATCTCGACCGCAGCAACGGCCGGCTCGTGTACTGGCCGCTGCCGGACGAAGACATGGCCGACATTGAAATCATCGCTCCGTGCATGGACCGCATTGTCGTCATTGAGGGCAACAGGGAGCGACCGGTCAAGGACGTGACGCTGCAGAACCTGAGTATCCATTGCAGCTCCAGTGCGCTCAAATCGCCGGGATTCGGCTCATCAGCCCTTGATGGCGCCGTGGAATTGCGTCATGCCCTGGATTGCGTGCTGGACAATCTGCGGGTGACCCAAGTCGGCGGTCTGGGTGTGTCGGTGAACAGCAGTCGCGGCGGCGCCCTGCGCAACAGCGAAGTGGGTCAGACGGGCGCCTGCGGCGTCAAGCTTGGCGTCCATGGCATGCGCGTGGAGAACAACCACATCCACCATCTCGGAAGATACTATCCGGGTGCGGCCGGAGTGCTGATGGGTGGCGACGGCATTGAGCTCGTACGCAACGTGATTCACGACGTGCCGTATTCCGGCGTTATCGGCGGTGGCGGCAAAGAATGTCTCATTGAAGAAAATCTGGTCTATCATGCCATGATGGTCATGCATGACGGCGCAGCCATCTACGGCAATCTCCGCCAGAGCATCATTCGCGGCAACGTGGTGCGGGACATCCGGCCGAACGGTGCGGGCTTTGGCGCCTCCGGCTATTATCTGGACGAGGGTTCCTACGACTGCGTTATTGAGAACAACGTGTCTTTCAATGTCGCTCGACCGACGCACAACCACATTACGCGCGGGACGATCATCCGCAACAACGTCTTCATTTCCGAGGAGGACATGACCGTGTCCTTCCAGCGTTCGGAAAATATGACCTTCAGCGGCAATACGCTCTACGTCAAAGGCAAACTGCGCGTGGTGGATCGCAATGCCGCGAAAGTCTGGGAAGACAACCGCATTTTCAGAGGTGACGGCAAGGACGGTTTCCGCTTCGAATCGTGGGTGCCGCTGACACCTCCGGAAGCGCCCAAGACCCAGCCGGTCCAGGCCAAGGCCATGAGCGCACCGGTTCTTGATGCCGCGGTGACGGCAGAGGAATGGCCCGTGCCGGCCATTACCTTGGACCGGGACGAGCAGTCCTATGTGCCGGGCGGACCGCCCAGTCGGGCCCAGGTGGGCTTCGACGCTGCCAATCTCTACGTGAACCTGCAAGTGAACCGCTTTCGCGGGACGAGCATCAGCGAAGGCGACGTGTGGGAAAAGGACGATGGTGCCGAAATCATCATCCAAGGTAAGACGCCGGCAGGGCGCGACGCGTTGCTGCGCATCCGCGGTTTCGCCGGCGGCACCGTCAGCTGCATTGCCGGCGAAGGCGCTAGCCCGGCCATGGCTGAGGCCTTGCAGCGGGGTGTGGTTTTCAGCGGCAAGGTAAGCCGTACCAAGTGGGGCGCGGTCATGGGCTGGAAGGGCGAATGGGCCATACCCTTTGCCGCGCTGGGCATCAGTCCGGAAATCGGGCACGACATGCCCTTCAATATCCGTCTCTTCATTTCAGAGACAGGCGAATGGCGCGGCTGGGAGGCACAGATGGGCAAACTCAAATTCGTGGAGTGACACTGATAATAGTGGCCTCGAGGATAAAGAATAGATAAGGGCGTCCAGACAAACGCATGGACAAACCCGCGCCTGCTTGAATTCATGCCGGCCGATACGGAAATCGAGATCATGCCGATGCCGCGAATGGTTTCGACATGAGCGCCGGGCAGTTTGTGTGTGCAGTTTTCAGTCAACAAGGGAGACGTTCAGATGCGAGGATCAAGAGTGCTGTTTCGTTTGTGCTTGAGCGTGGTTTTCTTCATGGTTGCGGCGGTGACGCTGTCAGCAGCCAATCTGCTGAGAAATCCTGGTTTTGAAGAGGGGCTGGAGGGCTGGCTGATATGGGGTGGAGCGCCTGCGGACCCGGCGGCGCGGGCACGCGTGCTGAGCATCAGTGATGACGCCGCCAGCGGCAAGCAGGCACTGCGTATCAGGGATGAGTTTCCTGAGCACTTTATTTATGCGGTGCAGCGAATCAACCTGAAAAACGCCGACCCTGAGCAATGCTATCGGCTGTCATTCTTTGCCAAGGCGGACGCTGGGGCCATTTTCAGCGCCGGTGTCCATGTCGAGAAACCCCACCCGGATGACGCGACGCGGACGATCCACGTCACGGGGATGGTCAGCAATGGCTTCGTCGGCAGCGGTCAATGGAAGAAATACCAGTATGAATTTACGGGAGTGATGGCCTCGACGAGTGTCCTCATGGTCTGTATTTGGCCCTGTAATGCCCGCTTGGGCGCGGCCGCGACGGGCACGCTACTGCTGGATGACGTCGTTTGCGAGGAAATCGCCGGCGATGGCGAGGACAATGCGTCGCTGCAGCCGCCGCAGACCTACCATCTGTCGCCAGCCGGCGATGACGGCGGCGATGGCAGCGCCCAGACGCCTTGGCGCAGCATCGAACGGGCCAACGAGGCCCTCCGTCCAGGCGATACGGTGCTGTTTCACGCCGGCGATTACGACGGTTGCGTCAACCCGTGCCGCTCAGGCCGGCCTTCGGCGCCCATAAGCTATCGTGCTGCCGGCGATGGCGAGGTGCGTTTGCGTGGCGGCGCGCCGCGGCATCGCCCCGATCCTTGGTGCATCGCCATGATGAAGCGCCGGCATATCGTCGTTGACGGCTTTTCGGCGCGTGACACGGGTGACGCGCGTTGGTTGAGCCTTGAAGGTGTGGAAGACTGCCGTTTCCACAATCTCATTTTCAGTGGCGTGTCCACTCATAACCCGGTTGACCTGCGGGGCATCCGCCGTTGTCGCTTTGCGGACATGGTTGTCGAGCGTGCCTGCGCTACGAACAACGGCTTGGTCAGCGGTGATATGTGGAATAATAGCGACGCCCGCTATAACGTCTTTGAGCGTCTCTATATATCACGGGCGGGACACCGCCCCTTTGGGTTTCACGAAGGCTGCGGCTACAACGTCGTCCGCGACTGCGTGTTCGATGGTCGCTGGGGACGCAACTTCGAGTTTTTTTCCACGACCCGCATATTGATGGAACGCTGCGTGATTACCCATGCCTATGAGGGTTCCGGCTCGGCTGATGCGCGCGCCAAGTGGTTTGGCGAGGATTGTGTTTTTCGCCATAACGTCCTCATCCGCAATTTTGGTGGGCCACTCGTCGCCAATTCTTATTATGACCGCTGGCATGGCGTCCAGCTCGCTTTGATCAGTTCGCGCATGTACAACAATACCTTTGTGCAGAACGACGAATTCGGCTGGTCGCTTGCGGATGATCGCCGAAAGGACAGCGAAGAGCATTTCATGCGCGATAACCGTCACTGGAACAACATCTTCTACGCCAACGACACGGCCGGCTGCGGTCTCGCCATCACCATGAATTCGCTGGTGGATGACAGCAATACCTTCAGCCACAATCTGCTTTGCGGCAGCGCGCCGGGCGACAAAGTCGTGCAAATCAGCGGCAGCGGCGGCGGGATGTGGTCCCTTGCCGAAGCCGAGGCCGCCGCGCCGGCGAAGTTCCATGACAACATTGACGCCGTGCCGCGCTTCGTCGCCCTGGATGTCGGCGACGTCCGCCCCGCTGCGGACAGCGTCGTTATTGACGCGGGCGTGCCGCTGGCGACCGTCGTTGCCGACAGTGAGGGCGATGTCCTGCGCGTTTCCGATGCGCGGCCGTTTTACGACGGCTTCGGCATTCCGGGCGAGACGGGCGACGCCCTGATGATTGGCACGGCGAAGACCCCGGCGCGGGTCTTGCGTGCAGACCTCGACACCGGCGTCTTGCAGTTGGACCGCGCGGTGTCAGCGCGGCACGGTGATGGCGTATCTTTGCCCTATAGCGGCGCGGCGCCGGACCTGGGCGCCTATGAATTCGGCATGGATTTCGCGCCGGGGCCCCGTCGGTTGCTGGATGTGCCGCGGGTGCCCGCGCTAGACAAAGCCCATCCGACACCAGTCATCAGCTGCGATTTCGAACCCGAGACCTTCGAGCAATGGTGCTATCTCTTCAAGCATACCCGCTACTGGCATTCCACGGCATTTCTTGATACCACGCAGGGTGCTTACGGCAAGAGCCGGCAGTGTCTCACGGCCATTGCCGCGCCCGCCTCCTCCGGCGAACTCGCGCGCTTCGGCGGCCTCGCCAAAGTGCTTGCCGACCGCGAACCCGCGCGGCCCATGGAAGGCTCGCTGTGCATCCAGATACGCCCCATGAAATGGGACATTGACCTCTATCCGATCCTGCAATTCGACTACAAAATAACGCCCGGTGCGCCCTGGGGCGTCGCGGTGAATCTCTATCCCCGACCGGACCTGCGCGGGACCTGGGTGTTCCTGTGTACGACGCCGGACCACGATACGCATGGCATCACCAACCTCCAGGCCGGCGAACTCGTCAATGACGGCCAATGGCACACCGCGACGCTTGATATGCGTCTCCTGCGGCGCTTTGATCCGGCCTTCAAAAGCCCCAGCCGCATTCGCTTTCGCAATACCGGGGACAAATATATGCACAAGGGCGCCGCCATGTCCGATGCCCAGGCATGGCTCGACAACGTCGTCATCAGGGGCGAATAGGGCCGCTGTCGGCGGAAAGGGCTGCGTTGGGTCTTGCGCGTGGTGGAAAGAG
>JAAZKQ010000269.1 GCA_012799755.1 Lentisphaerota bacterium
CATCGTGTCCATAATGTCCATATTGTCCATCGCTTTGCGGGTCGCAGACAGTCACGGGCATTTGGCGCCGCGGCTCGCAAGAACATAGTTATCAATGGCTGACCGATTACTCTCTTCTGAAAACTGCATGCGCTGCGAGGTGGAAAACTTGCGGCGAGCCCTCTAATGTAAACCGCCTCGCAAAACTCAAGCAAGCAAGGACTCTTTTATGCCACTACAGTACAAAACGCTTTCCGAACACCGCAGCTACCTGCACGAAATCGTCAGGCTCAAATTGTTTTTCCTGCACCTGTGGCTGGAACAACACCCAGAGGAATCCTTCTCGGACGTCATCCGCAAGCGCGTTGATATCTACCGCAAAACCTCTGCCAATCCCGAAGGACTCAATCCTGCTCAGCTCCACTACGATGAAGAGCCCTGGCTGAGCATGGAAAACGCGGCCCACTCCATCTACCGCCAATGCGGCGCAGACCGCAACCGCTTTGAACGCAATGCCTTCGAGGTCTTCCGCGATTCCATTGACGCCCGCTGCGAACGGGACTATGCTGATCCCAGCGTCCTGGCCAATTACCAATGCGGCAGTCTCCGTTATGACGAAAGGGTTGCCCCGGACGGCTGCATCAGATTCCACATCGCCAACGCCATCGCCCCACGTTCCATTTTCGACGATCCGAAGTATCTGCCGGGCTGTTTCCAAAGACTGCTCGACATTGTCGAAAAAGTGTACGGCGCCACCCACATCGGCACCCACAGCTGGCTGAACGCCAATCCCAAATGGCTGGCGCTCTTCCCGCAGGAATGGTCGGACAGCCTCACCGAACCGGAGGAAGACGTCCTGTGGAATTATTCATTCTGGGGACAATTCATCACCAGACGCGGCACCTTCAATTTCAAATTCGGCAATATCCTCCGCGATACCGGACGCTTCCCCTACCTGCCATGCTGTGCGCGTTGCAGCATCAAAGCCATGCGGGAAAAATTGGCGGCGGACACAAAATAAGCGCCGGCGCCGGCAGTCTTGCCGGCGTCTCTCTCCCATGAATCTCTCATTGCCCATACTCATCGGCATCGGCAGCAACGAGCAACCCGAGCGCGCTGTGCGTCAAGCCGAACAGGCGCTGCGTGACGCCTTCGGCGAGGTTACGCTTTCGCGTATCCTGCGTACTGCGCCGCTGGACGGCCGCGGTCCCGACTACCTCAACGCCGTCGCGCTCGTATACAGCGACAAAACGCCCGCCGAGCTCAACACGCTGCTCAAGACCATTGAAGACCGCCTCGGCCGGCAACGGCAACAGCCTGCGAACGCCATCCCGCGCATCGCCATTGATCTCGACCTCCTCCTCGTCGGCGATATCTGCGACGACTCCCTCAAGCTGCCCGCAGCCGAACTTACCGAACGGCCCTTCTGCCTCTTCCCCGCCGCCGAGCTGCTGCCCGAGTGGCGGCACCCACGCCACCACGCCACGCTCCGACAACTCGCCGAACAAGCCCAAACCGACAAGAACTCCACCAGCGGCTATCCGTTATCCTGAGCACTTTCAGCTGGCTCTTTTGGCCATAAAATACTTGTCGGCCGCATAAACAACAGATAGTTCCAATCGTAACCGGTCACTCCTTGATATTCGTGGTTCAGCAAACGTAGGCCAAGTGTCCGACATCCCTGGCCGCGAAGCGGCGGAAGCGCTGAAAGCGCAAAACATAGCAGCCCGGGGCAAGCCGCGCTGAAAGCGCGCGCCGCCCCGGGTAGGCGTCCCCCCGAAACAGCACGCTGTAAGCGTGCGACATAGTAGACACAAAAATGGGTTCCATTGCAAGACAACAGGAAATGGCTGTTATCAATGGGTGGGCAGTTACAATCGCAGTCTGTAGCCCTGTTACAGCCAGACGCTGTTATGGCAACCATCGCGGCGACGATGAAATAACCGACGCCGGCAGTCTATCATCCACTCAACCTGGAGAGCCATCGTTAAAAAACTCAGCCTGATCGCCGCATTCACCGCTTCCGTCCTCTTCGCCCTCTCCCTCAGCGCCCAGGAGGCCCCGCCCGCCGGCGATCTCGGCCAGCGCATCAACGCGATGCAGCGACGCGGCGCCGACTTTCTGCTCAGCAAGCAACTCCCCAGCGGCGCCTGGATGCAGCATCCAGCCATCAGCGCCCTGGCCTGCATGGGCATCATTGATGCGCCGCAGTACGGCCAAGACGATGTCAAGGTCAAGATCAACCGCGCGCTGGATTTTATCGTCGGCAATGCCCAAGCCGACGGCAGCATCTCCGACCCGCGCGACCGCCGCAGCTACCCGGTTTACAACACCTCAATTTGCCTCATTGCTCTCCTGCGTTTCAATCGTCCCCAGGATCTGCCCATCATCAAAAAAGCCCGCGAATACCTCCTCAGCGCGGATGTGTACCCCGAAGGCGACGCGACCGCCCAGGCCGCCGCCGGTCATGGCTACGGTCGCAAACACCGCGCCGACCTCAACAACACCGCCTGGGCCCTCGAAGCCCTTTATCTCAGCGAGCACCTTGACCGCGAACCCTTCAACCAAGACCCGCAAGCCGCCAAGAAGGCCGATCTCGCCTGGGACAAAGCCCGCGCCTTCCTCACCCTCTGCCAAAACCTCGCTGACACCAACCAGAGCGCCTGGGTCAAAAGCGCCCCCGAAAGCGACCGCGGCGGCTTCATCTACTGCCCCAGCGACGCGCTGCAAGCCGACGCCAAAGCAGAATCCCTGCGCGCCTACGGCAGCATGACCTATTCCGGCCTCAAGAGCCTCATCTATGCCAAGGTTGATAAAAATGACGCGCGCGTTCAGGCGGCCTTCGAGTGGATCGGCAAAAACTACACCCTCGACGTCAATCCCGGCGTTGGCGACAGCGGTCTCTACTACTACTACCACACCTTCGGCAAATCCCTCGCACTCTT
This sequence comes from Lentisphaerota bacterium, assembly GCA_012799755.1. Classification (GTDB taxonomy): domain Bacteria; phylum Verrucomicrobiota; class Lentisphaeria; order Oligosphaerales; family Oligosphaeraceae; genus Oligosphaera. Next base: position 2,925 of record JAAZKQ010000269.1, read on the forward strand.
CGCGGATGACAATGTCACCAGCGCCGATGGCAAGAAACACCCCTGGCGCCAGGATCTCGTGGAGGCTCTCGAAAAACGCCAGAAGGCCGACGGCTCCTGGAGCAACGACCTCAGCGGTCGCTGGATGGAAAGCATCCCCGAGCTGAGCACCTGCTACTGCCTCATGACCCTGGGCGTCATCAAAGAACGCTGAGCCAAGCCCAAGCTGTGTCCATGACATTTTTCCCAGCGGAAATCTCGTGAGTAAGGCACCGCTATCAAGCTAGGTACCGCGCACATGCGCTTTTCCAAGGAGAAAAGGGCTGCCTCGTAATCATAAAACGTAACCGGTCAGTAACCACCCGGATGGGAATACACCGGGAACAATTTGCAGGAAACCCACGGCACCTATGGGTGGCTGACCAAGCGGCGCAGTTTCGTAGCAGCCATTGATACTGTGTGGCTCCCCCTGGCCTGAGCACAGTCTGCCCCACGCGCGCGGCCTGCGGGCTACAGCCCGCAGTACAGCTGGAGGCGCGGGGCGCTTGGCAAAGCGGCTGGAAGCCGCTTCTACTCTGCCGGAAGACGCAGGTCAG
>JAAZKQ010000270.1 GCA_012799755.1 Lentisphaerota bacterium
CATATTGTCCATATTGTCCATAGTAGTTTTGCGGGAACAACAATGATCAACGAGTGACCGGTTACGGTGGCGCTACGAAAAAGCCGGGCTGGTGGGTTGTATTTGCGGCGGCTGAATCATACAGTCTTGGGCGTTATTCTGCCGTCTCAGCCCGTGTCGTCGGGCTGTCCTGCGGGCGGCGGTGACTTGGATGCAAGGTGAATGGAATCCGGCATGGCCAGTGAGCACAGCTATAGCTCCGCATCGTGGGTTTTGCTGCCGTCGCAGCGCCTGTTGTGGTGGACGGGGCTGGTCATGGTGCCGCTGCTGGCGGTGGCCGTCGCCGCCATTGACAGCGTCGCCGGTTTGGCTGCATTAATTGGGCTGCTGCTCTTCCTGCTGGTGTTGGTGACGGACGGCATGGCCTGCGCCGGCCTTGGTCGCGAGATGACACTGAGCTGCCGGGATGATGTCATGCTGGCCAGAAACCAGCAGGGCTGTATTGAGTTGTCGCTGCACCAGGCGCCGCCGGTTGAGCTGTCAGCCTTCCTGGGGCCGGCGCCCTGGCTGGGATGTGACGAGCCGTGGATTCGTGCCGATAGCACAACGGCGACCAGGAATGGCGCCGACACAGCCACCTTGCGCTGGTCTTTGCGACCACGCCGCCGCGGCTCCTGGCAGGCCGAGCAGATTGTGCTGGCCATGGCATCGCCGTGGTCGCTCTGGACGCTGCAACGGCATTACTATCCGAAGCTGACCGTGCGCGTCCTGCCGGATATCCGTACGGTCTACAAGGAATGTCTGCTTTATCAGCGCCGGACATTGGCCGGGCAAGCGCGCATGCGACTCCTGGGACGCGGCCGCGAATACGAAAAATTGCGTGAATACCAGTCCGGTGACAGCTTCGAGGATATTCACTGGAAGGCTACCGCCAAACACCAGCGGCTGATTACCAAGGAATACCAGATGGAACGCCGCCAATCGGTCTATGTCGTCGTTGACGCCTCCCGCCTCAGCGGTCGGCCAGCCGAGGGCGGCGACACGCCGGAAAGCATCCTCGAACGCTATATCCAGGCGGCGCTGGGGCTGCTGCTGACCAGCGCCCGCGTCCAAGACGACTGCGGGCTGGTGGTTTTTACGGACCGCATCCGCGCCTTTCTGCCGGCCAAGCATGGCCGCGAGCACGTCCAACGCTGTCGCGAAGTCCTTGGCGCGGTGGAACAAAGTGAGGACAGTCCCGATTTTGAGGAAATCGGCAACGAGTTGCGCCTGCGCATTCGTCAGCGCGCGCTGCTGGTCTTCCTGACGAATCTGGACGACCCGGCGCTGGCAGCGGATTTCACCCGCCAGGCCCGCTTGTTGAGCCGGCAGCATATTGTCATGGCCGATATGTATCGCCCCGCCGGCGCCACGCCGCTATTTACGACGAAGGTCAGCGAGTCCGCAGCAATATACGACGCTCTGGCGGGGCATTTGCGCTGGCGGCAACTGCGAACCCTGATCTTGACTCTGCGCCGCAATGGCGTACGCTTGGCGCTGCTCGCGCCCGGCCCCATTGCCGGCCAGCTCAGCAAGCAGTATCTGGCCATTAAACAGCGACAACTGGTCTGAGGCATGCATTTAGGGAGACAAGCGCAGGAGCGGCATGATCATTGACGTTGACAAGTATGTTGCCCGCTGCCAGCCGCAATGGGATGAACTCAGCGCGCTGCTGGAGCGGCGCAATCGGCCCGGCGAACGCCTGAGCGTGGCCGAGGCGGAACGGCTCTATGCGCTCTACGTCCAGGCGTCGGCGGACTTGTCACGGCTGCGGACTTTTGCGGCAGTGCCGGAATTGACGCGTTACCTGGAAGGACTCATCTCGCGCTCGTATCTGGCAATCTATCAACAGCGTTCCCGGCCGGCCTTCGCCCCCTGGGATTGGTTTTCACGCAGCTTTCCCCGCGCGGTGCGCCGGCATGTCCCCGCGCTGGCGCTGGCCTTGCTGTTTTTCGTGTCGGGCGCTGTCCTGGGCGCCGGCTTGCTGTTGCTTCTGCCGGCGAGCAAGCCCGTCCTGATTCCTTTCCAGCATCTGCGCCGGACTCCATCCGAGCGGGTGCAATACGAAGAAAGCCGTGAGCAGCCCGCAACGCTTTCTCAGGAGAGCATTTTCGCCTCATATCTCATGACTCACAATACCCGCGTGTGTGTCTTGTCAGCCGCCCTGGGGATGACTTTTGGCATAGGTACGGCCATCATCCTGCTGAGCAATGGCGTGTTGCTTGGTGCGGTCTGCGCGGACTACCTGGCTGCGGGGGAGGGGGCCTTCCTCGCCGGCTGGCTGCTTCCCCACGGCTCAGTCGAAATTCCCTGCATCCTCCTGGCCGGGCAAGCCGGCTTCATACTTGGCGCCGCGCTGCTTCGGCGTGACAGCCGCCGCCGCCGCCGTTTGCGAGCGGCCTTGCCGGACTTCCTCCACATCGCCGGCGGTTGCGCCGTGCTGTTGATCTGGGCCGGGCTGGTCGAAGCATTCTTTTCGCAGCATCATGAGCCGGCCTTGCCCTACGCCGTCAAAAGCCTCTTCGGGCTAGCTCAGTTGCTCTTTCTCGCCGTTTTTCTGTGGCTGCGCGGCGCCCCGGCGCAATTGCCGAACAAAGCGGCGGGAGGTGATGGCCCATGATTCATGAAG
>JAAZKQ010000271.1 GCA_012799755.1 Lentisphaerota bacterium
AGATCTATATTGGCTCTTATGTGAAGAGCATTGGACCGATGGAACTCATTGCAGCGGCGCTGGGCGAGGACTCAGGACTCATAAGGCATGATCCCATGGATTGGATAACAGGGACGCCCGGAACCGTGGGGAATGACACATTGGACTCAAGAGACTGATTGGCCGACGCCGGAGACTCTTGGAGACGCCGTTGCAGACCGGTAAGCAGTCGCACATTGGTAACCGTGCCCCAGTGCGCGACACAAACGCTCGTTGAAAAACAAGCTCGGAGAGGCAAGTCAAAGAGCAAGCGCCGAAAAGCGAACGTCGAAAAGCGAACGTCGAAAAGCGCAGTGGGGTTTTGTAAAGGTAAATTTTAGACCAGTGGTTGAAAAGCGCGTTCTCATCATCATAATCTGGCTTGGCGAGCGCCGCAACAACAGCACTGGACTGCTCTACTACAACTTCCGAAACCACTGCGCAAAACTTGATAGGCGGCTTTCGAGGAACCTGAGCCAAACCGTACCAGTTATACACAAGAAGGACGATACACATGAATATGAAACAACTCGTTGCGCTGATCGCAGTTTGTTTTTGCAATTTGCCAGCGGCCTCAGGGCTTGACATCCTAACCGAAGGCCAATACAGCTTCACGCCAGATAAAATTTATTTTTCAGAAAAAGAAATCGTTGGTCAACTGATTACGGGAGTATGGGGCCGCAATGAGAAAACCAAGGCTTACTATTCTTTTTTTCAGAAAAAAGCCGTATTTAACCCTGTATCGTTTGAAGGTTTTTTTGGACGCAAGTTTACCCATCAAAGAGAAAACGGGACTTTGACCATTCAACACTATGTCCATGAAAGTGGTATTATTTTTACTTGGCATCTCAAAGTATTACAAACTCCGGGCGGTGGCGGCGAACTAGGTTTTTTCCTTCCTGGTAGTGTCTTGAAAGAGGACGCTAAAATTTTTATCAATAATGAACAAACAGGTGTTTTCAAGAGCGATGCCGAGAACCAACAACATCTCGGCAGCCTCAGAAAATCAGGAAACATCGTCATTGACGGGCTGTGTAAATTGTGCTTCGATGTCAAAATCTGGCGTCCGGAGCAAATCTACGGTGTATTTGTGCAAAAATATCATGATGGCATCCGTATCATTGCTTCCTACACTTTCGGTAACGAAGACCGTGATATTCAATGGGGAATCAGCCTTGCGCTCAATGATACGCTTAATATACCAAATGAATTGTTATTTGGAGGAGAACAAATAACCACAAATAAAACCGTCGTTGCTGAAAACCAATCGGCACACATTGAGACGCACATCGAACACCAGAATTTCGAGCTTATCCGTGAGCTTTTTCCACTACGCGAGCCCGGGAAGAAACAATTTCCGAAGTCTTTTGTAAGCGCAGGGGAAGAGATGCGGATCACACTGCAAAAAAATACCGCGGATGCGGCCACTTACCATTGGCATCTGAAAAATGAGTCTGAGCAAGTAATTGATCAAGGCACGCTCAAACTAAACGAAACAACAGTAAAATACGATTTTGTCTTCAATATGCCGAAAAATGGCTGCTACCGTTTGGAGGTTACTGATAACCACGGCTGCAAGCGCGAAGCCCTCTTTGCTGTTTTCCCGCCTCTCCCCGAGCAGCCCGTCGCAGATGGCATCCTTGGAGCAAGCGGCGTTCTAGATGGCCTGTTTGAGCTGGCTGAAATCTGCGGACTGAGCTGGCATAGATGGCATTGTGGTTACGTCAGCAGTGAAGCCGAACGCGTCTTTCGCGATGAAAAACTCGATCAGGACCTTTTAGAACGCGGTCTGCGCATGGATGCAATGGCCGGCATGCAAACACTGGGAAGCCTGATGTCCTATCAGAATATCAACGCCATGACTGATCAGCAATATGCTGAATTTCTTCAGTGGTGGTCAGAAAAATATCTGCCTGCACTTGTCGGACATCTGAAAGACAAGGTCACATATTATGAAGTCTTTAATGAACCGTATTACACTTTCCGTGATCACCCGCAGAGATATTTCGAGCTTCTGAAATTAAGCGATCAACTCATAAAACAAATTGCTCCTGGCAGCAAGACCGTCGGCGTCTGTGGGCCGCCCATTTCCATGGGAGATAATTTCTTCAGGAAAGTTTTTCAAGCTGGTGGCATCCACTACCTGGATGTCTTGTCATTTCATCAATATTGCTTTTCGGATCGCCTGACCGTAAATACCGAAAAGGCATTTGAAGAATGGATTTTGCACCTGAGAAAGCTCTGCGCTGAATATGGAAGACCTGATTTGCCAATCTGGGATTCGGAAAGCTCAACAGGTATGACAGGGACACTTTACCGATTGCCGGAAAACTTACGCAAAATTGAAAAATACGAAAACGCCCTGGAGGTCTCACTTTATGAGCAGGCGGCGGCATTCAGTCGGGTTTTGACCATACATTATGCCCATCAAGTAAAATATTTCTTTCACTTGTTCAATGCCAGTCCAACGTATTCTTGTCATATTACCGAATTCGATGGCAGTCCGCTGCCCATAGCAGTCGCCATGGCAGCTATTCACAGACGTTTGGAAGGCTCCCAATTGGTCCACCGTGACCAACCGCATCCCAGGGTGAAACTTTATCAGTTCCGCAAACAAGACAAGTGGGTGGCAGCGCTTTGGCTGGAAAAAATCCGCCAAAACGAACAAGCCTCGATCCACTTGCCAGAGATGATCAGTCAACTGCGTGTATATGACTTTATGGGCAATCTCCTGCAATTTGTTGCGGGCGGCTTGCAAGTGGGGCCGGAACCCATCTTTCTCGAATTTTCTGGAGAGACAAGACCGGGAAAACAATGGCATGCCACTATGGCGAACGAAGTTGATCGCGTAAAAGAATCTCTGCCTGCCGGCGTCCAACGCGCCGATGACCAGGATTGGTCCTCATATTACTATCAGATTCCTCTCCGTAATATCGCCAATCGGAGCCTGCGCGATGACGTTGCCGGCGATCAAGCAGGCGGTTTTACCGATGAGGGTATCAATGATTTACGCCAGCTGCCGTTGGGCGATCTGAAAATCCAAGGCATCCCATATCACATCGCGCATCCCGAGGAAAACAATGGGAAGTCAATTCTGGTGATGAATGGCTATGAAAGACCTTATTTTCCCAGTGCTGCGGCACTGCCCCTGCCAGACTTGCCGCGACTGGCAAAAATACACATTCTGCACCTCTGTACCTACGCTTATCTGCACCCTGCCGAAAAACCAGTCTACCAGCTTGAAATTATCTACGACGATGACTGGAATGAAATGATTCCCATGCATCTGGACCGTGACATTGCCGATTGGTATCAATCCAGCCAGGCCAAGGTCAACATTGCAATGCTTAGTCAAAATGCTTTGCGCGAGGTGGCCATCTTTCACAAAGAAATTACCCTTGGGCATCCCAAAGGAGCCATGGCGCGTGTAAAAGAATTGCGCTTCCAAACTGAAAATGGGGGCGCGGCCATCCCCGTCATTCTTTCCATGACCGGCATTCTGTCAAATTGATACTCGCCGCCTAATGGCCTGTAGCCGAACGGTTGTTGTCACGCGAAGGCATGAAGGAATCTTTTTTATCCGCAGATTACGCAGATTAACGCAGATTGGGGCTGATCCGCCTGATCAAACTGATCTGCCGCCGGTATCAGTCGCGGATATTTTCCGCGCGGAAGATATAGGCGTCCTGTTCTTTCTTTGCCATGTTGTTGAAGAGGACGTTCCAGCCGCAGACACGAACTTGCAGTCCCTGGTACTTGTCCGGGTTCGCTTGGGCATCACGCAGAACAGAGGCGTCGAAGACATTGAAGTGAATGGCAATGCCATTGCGCTGCATATAGGTAAAGAGCAGTCCGCGCATGGCGGCCAAGCCATCGTCACCGGCGACCGTCGTCGGGTGGAGCATAACATCGAGGGGAAAGTCGCCGGGGAAGAGCGCCGAGTCAATGCTGGTGATGGACGAAATCATGGCGGTGACGCCCGCGCGGTCCATACCCATAGTCGGGGAGATATTCTTGGACATCTCGTCGCCGGCCAAACGCCCATCCGGCGTTGCGCCGGTCTTCACGCCCATGTCCAAGAATTGCTTGGCTGAGTGCGCCGAGGCGACAAAGATGCCGCCGCGCCCATTGGGCCGACCATTGATTTTGCCGCCGAGGAAGCGGGCGAGGTCCTGCGCAAGGGCATCCACTTCGGCGATGCCGTTGCCGAATTTGCGAGGGTTGTGCAGCATCCGCAGGCGCAACTTCTCCTGCCCCTGCCAGTTGTTGGCGAGAATCTCGCGCAGCTGCTCCAAGCTGGGCTGTTTTGTTTCGTAGACGAGTTCCTTGACTGCCATCAGCGCATCAACGGCGGTGCCGAATCCCGCCTGGAGGATGGCGGCAAGATTGTGCACCGACCCATTGCTGAAAGCATCGCGGCCAGTTTCCAAGCTGTTGGTGATGGTCGCCGAAAAGACCTGCGCGGGACTGATGATATGCAGGTCTTTCTCAAAGTCCGTCGCGCAGGTAATGATGTTTTCGATGATGCCTTCGAGCTGCGTGAGGTAAGCCTGGTAGAAATCCTCAAAACTTTGCAGCTCACTGAGCGCTCCGGTCTTACGGCCACAGGCCAGGCCGCTGTAGGGGTCAACGCCGTCGTTGAAGACGAATTCCAGCGGCTTGAGCATATTGATATGACCGGCGGCAGTACCGTTGGAGCGCCCCAGTGCGCCGAATTCATAACAGCCGGAGATGAAGCAGGTGCGCGCCTCTTCAGCGCTGAAGCCTTTGCTCATCATGGCGCGCCACATGCCGGGCTCGCAAAGAAAGACAAGGCTGTTGTGGCCGCGGCGAATCATGTCCAAAGCCAGGTCTATGAAGGGCTGCGGCGTGTTGGGCGACACCTTCAACTGCAACTTCGGCGTCCAGATGCCAAGCTGGTCATAGACTTCCAGAATGAGGTAGGACAGCTCATTGATTTCACTCTCGCCGTCGGCGCGGGTGCCGCCAAAGTAGAAAGGATGCCCCCAGTAGTTGTCAATGCCTGCCCACTGCATGAGGAAGTACGCGAAGAACTCGCGGACCTGCGCCTCGCTATAACGTCCGGAATCAAGGTCGCGGCGATAATAGGGCATGACCGTGCGGTCAAGATTGCCCAGGGAACGCACCTGGAAACGGTCAATGTGCTCGCCGAACATAAAGAAGAGATAGACCAACTGCAAGACCTGATAAGTATCCTGCGGCGGGCCGTCATGCAAGGCTTGCAGGCAGGCGGCGACCGCTTCCGCGCGTGGATTGTCCCCACGCTGAGCCAACGCCAAGTCCCGGAAACGCCGGAGCATCGCCAGAATGGCCGTATAGGTGATCTCAATGCCGTCAAAATAGGCAGCCACCTCCGGTGTAAGCGTGCCCTGCTCCTCATGCCGTCGGCGGTACTGCCGGGCGCGTTCACGCAGACCGGGGAAGCCAAGCGTGAACACCGCGTCCCAATCCGGCACCGAATGGTCGAAGTCCTTCCACATGACGCCGGCGCTGCTCTTGTTCATGGCGTCCCACAGCTCACGGCACTGGATACGCGTGGCATTGACCTCGCGGTCCCAACGCTGAGTGAGCACACTCAAGGGCCGGTCATGGCGATTAAAACAACCAAAAGCGGGAAACCAGTCATGCTTGCTGACATCAATCTGAATCTCGCGGGCAACCAATTCAAAGGCCCGCCCCTTGACCACCGGATGCGGCGCGTCGGGCATGCCGTCAGCGAGTTCCAGGATATGCCGCTTTACCGTCGCGTTGTCCACACCGCTGTCGGCGGCAAAAGTCGGCGTCTTGAACTTGGCCTGCAAATAGGGCTTGTCAGCAGCAAAGGTATTGAACATGAGGAAGAGCTCCCTGAATCACCTGTTCTCTACGCAGAGCGACGGCAAAAGCGCCTGGGGACGCCACGTCGTCGGCTTGACCTAGGCAATACTATACCAAGCCCGTTCCGTGCCCCAATGTCTCCCACCGGCGAAATAATACCAAATTGTGATTGGGAAGCCACTACGCCGCCACAAATGCCCCCGCCACAAAACGCCATCGGCACAGAGCTTGCCGCTCAGCGACAACCGTCCTCTCACTTGGAGCGCTTGAGATCGTAGAGTTCCCGCCTCAGCCCTTGCAATTCTTGGTTGAGCTCTCGAAGTCGCAGTCCAGACGCCTTGATCTTTTCCTTGCGTTCCGCCTGAGCGCGTATCTGTCGGTCGCGTTCGGCTTTGGCATCAGGCAACTCCAAGTCAAAGATCGGCTTTTGCGGCAAGGGCTTGAGTAATTGGCGGTGAATAGCGTCCTCCTCGGCGATCTTGGCTTGCAGATCAGCAATCTGTTTTTCAAGATCACTGATAGCCGCCGCTTTGGCCTCATCCTGTGCTTTGTTTTGCAACTTGTCTTGTATCTTCTCCTTGGTCCCAACCACATGGTCAATGCCTGCCTGCACCGTGTCGGAACCGATAATATTCTCCACAACACTGCTCTGGCCGGTGGCGGCAGCAGCGTCCGCCGCCGCGGCCTGGCCCTCAGCAGCAGTAGCATCGCCGGGCTCCACGACCACAGTGTCCGTTTCCGCCTTGTCCCGCAAATAAAAATGCTGGTAGCCGAGATAGGCCAAAGTCAGCACCACCAGTACGAACAGGACCCAAACCAAAGATTTCCTCATTGCCCACTTCCTCTCCAGGCTTGCTCTATCATCCTACCCATCAGCAACGCGATAGCAAAGGTGCCTGACCTCTTTGCCCATGGCGTTCCACTGCAGCTCAAAATCCGTCTTAAGGTCACGGATATCGTCAATTCCCTCCGGATAAGGCTCATAAAATGGCATGGCAGCCAGCATCTGCAACCACTCGTCAAAATAAGGCCGGTGGTCGGTCGAAAGGTGCAGTATAGCACCCGCTTTGAGAATGCGCCGCAGCCGGCAGAGAAATTCCGTGCAGACCAGCCGGCGCACTTGGTGCCGCGCTTTCGGCCACGGGTCCGGACAAAGCAGGTGCAGTCGGTCAACGGACGCCGGCGGTAGTTGGAAAGACACCAGCTGGCCGCTCTCCGCTCGCAGCAGCGAGAGGTTGTCCAATCCACGACTTTTACGCTTGGCCTCCAAGCGTCGCAGTCGTCCAATCATCACGTCGCTGCCCAGAATGACGCGCTCCGGGTAGCGCTGAGCCAACGCGAGGGTAAAGCGGCCCTTGCCGCAACCCATGTCCAACTCCACCTGGGCCGCCGATGGTACGGGATGGAGGTGGTAGGTATTGGTGAGCAGGTGGATCATGACAGGCCGGACACGAATTCCTGGATGCGCGTCAGGGCGATCTCAATTTCCTCCAGCGATGTCGCATAGGAACAGCGGACGAAACCTTCACCACAACTGCCAAAGGCCGTACCCGGCACAACGGCGACCTGCTTCTCCTGCAAAAGGCGCTTGGCGAAACTCGTTGAATCCAGCCCGGTACTGCTGATGCACGGAAAGACGTAAAAAGCACCGCGAGGCATGAAACACGACAGCCCGATTTCATTCAGGCGCTTGACGATGACATTGCGACGCTGCTCATATTCCCGCCGCATATCTTCCCGCGGTCCTTGGCCATTCTGCAGGGCCTCAAGGGCGCCGGCCTGGGCAATACTTGACGCACAGAGCATGGAATACTGGTGAATCTTCATCATCGCTTCGATAAGATCGGCCGGCCCGCAGGCGTAACCAATGCGGAAGCCCGTCATGGCGAAGGCTTTGCTGAAGCCATTAAGCGTCACTGTGCGCTCCTTCATCCCCGGCAGGGACGCAATGGACGGCGTGCGCGGAATGTAGCTGATCTCTTCATAAATCTCGTCACTGAGCACCAGCAGATTATGACGAATCGCAAAATCCGCGATGCGCTGCTTGTCCGCCATGGTCAAGCCAGCGCCAGTGGGATTGTTGGGGTAATTCAGCAACAGCACTTTGCTGCGCGGCGTCAACGCCTTCTCCAAGTCCTCAACTTGCAGCACAAAGTCATTTTCCCCACGGGTCAGCACCGGAACAGGCACGGCGTGAAGCATGCGCACGCTCGGCGCGTAGGACACGTAACAGGGCTCGTGGTACAGCACTTCGTCGCCTGGACTGAGCACGGCCCGCAAAACAATATCCAGCGCCTCGCTGACGCCGACCGTGACGATGCACTCATTCTCCGGCCGGTAATGCAGCCCGAAAGTCTCGGCGCTGTATTTGCAAATGGCCTTGCGCAGGCGCGGATCACCAAGGTTCGATGTGTAGCTGGTGTAGCCGTGGTTGATGGCGTAGATACAAGCTTCGCGAATATGCCACGGGGTGACGAAATCCGGCTCGCCGATACCCAGCGAGATCACGTCGTCCATCGTCTGGACCAGCTCGAAAAAATCACGAATCCCACTGCGTGGAAGGCCCGCAACATGCGGCGCCACCCACTGCCTAGGGGACAATTTTGAGTCGCTCATAATGCTCATCCTTGCTTATTTGCACGCCGGCCTCCTTGTATTTCTTCAGCAGAAAGTAGGTCGCCGTTGATTTTACACCCGGCTGCGAAGCCAATTTACTCGATACGAAGGACGCGATATCCTGCAAGGACTGCCCGACGACTTCCAGGCGGAGGTCGTATTGACCCGACACCAGATAGACCGAATGCACCTCGGGAAATTTCCCCAGGCGCTCGGCGGTCATATCAAAGCCGGTGTCCCGTTCGGGTTGCACACCGACTTCAATGATGGCGCGCACTTCGCCATTTTCGGCCTCTTGATTGATGATGGCGCAGTAGCCCATGATGACGCGGTCCCTTTCCAGCTCGCGGATGAGCGCGGCGATCTTGTCGGCGGAGCTGTTCAGTCTGTCCGCAATTTCCTTTTCAGGCATGCGGGCATTCCGCCGCAGCAGGGCCACAATTTCCTTTTTCAGCGTGTCGTCGTTCATGATTTGTCCTCTGTGTTGGCTGGGTGGCGGCAGTCAGGCATTGGAGAAGTCCGCACAGGCATTCACTTCGTGGGTATCTTCAACACCTGCCCAATTCGGATGACGTCACTTTTAAGCCCATTGGCTTCTCGAATGCTCTCAACGGAAACACCGGCCAAAGACGAAATACCACTGAGCGTATCGCCCTTCTGCACAACAAGTTCCTTGTAATTACCGGAATACTGCGGCGCCGGCCGCGACGCCGCGGCGCTCTTCTCAACGCGGATGATTTCAGCGGCCATGGCCTTGCTCACGCTCTGTATTTCCTGGCTGCGGTTGGCGCGTTCCTGTTCCAAGCTGCTGCTGAGGGCATCAAAACGCTGGCGCCAGTCGCGGTCAAGGGCCTCAAAGCGATGGTCGTTGGCGGCAAGCAGATTCTGGAGGTTCTTGATGCGCTCGTCGCGGCTCGCTATCTCCTGCTCAAGAGTGAGTATCCGCGCCAGCAGCATCTTCTGATCCTCTTGCAGTACCCGCATATCGGCCTGCAAGGCGGCAATGTCGCGCTGCACTCTGCCCGCGTCATTAACGACCACGGTCGGGCGACCAGCCTGAGCATAAAGGCGGCCAGTGTCTACGTCGCCGGCCAAACTAACACTCTGCATGAAAAAAAAAGCCGCGACGCCGGCGACGGGGAAAATATAAGAAGTAAAAATGCCCATACGGCACCTCCGGTGAACCACGCTTCCGCTACGATAATTATCTTGCAGTATTGCAAGAGACGTAAAAAGCTTTACCTTACCGGCGAAACGCCGAAAAATCCACAAAAGCCGCCGTTGTCCTGGCGATTTTTCAAGCCAGCGGGCGGCTTTTCTGTTCGCTTGACTTCACCCATAAGCCACAAGGCCGCCGCCATGCCCACCGCCGCTCATGGTCCCCGCAATCACGATAGCATCTTGAGCCAGTCACTGGCTGACGTGACCGCATTGCTCAGCGATGCCACACCGGGAGCAACAAAAAGCACGAAGCGGCCCGTCAGCAAACTCTCACAGCACCTGCTGCTGGCGATACAGCGCCACCGCGCCGGCATGGACTGGCTCATTGACGAACTCAGCCAAGGCCGCGTCCGACCACGCACCCGCCGCGTCCTCTGGTGGGCCATGGCGCAGATACTGTGGTCGGACGGCGTGGCCGCACCAATCGTGACCGATGTTGCAACCGCCTATGTCAAGAAACGCCATGCGGCTGCCGAGGCCGGTTTCGTCAACGCCTTTCTGCGCCGGCTCTGTACGCAGCTGGCCGAGCTGGGGCGCGATGGCCTGACTGACGGCGCGCCGCCCTGGGTCAAACTGGAACTGCCCGAGACCCTTTGGCAACGCTGGCGGCGACAGTTAACACCCGAAGAGCTCTCAGCCATGGCCGACCTGCTGCAACAGCCGGCAGACACGGTATTTCGGCGACGGCGCTGGCCGGAAAACACCCTGCCCAAAGGCGTGGCGGCGTTATTGCAGCCCTTGCCGGCGCCGCCCTGGGCGCCTGATCAAGAGCTCTTCGTGCTAAAGAAGAGCTGCGACGGCGTTTCCTTATCGCAGATCATGGGCCGCGACAGCGTCTTTTATATCCAAGACCCCTCGACCCTGCTGGCGCCGGCCCTGCTGGCGCCCCTTCCCGGCGAACAAGTCGCCGACCTCTGCTGCGCGCCGGGCGGCAAGGCCCTGTTGCTGGCGGAAGCCCTACGCGGCCAAGGACGCCTCCATTGCTTCGACCGCGCAGAAGCAAAGCTATCCCGCGTGCGAGAAAACCTCGCCGGCTTCGCCAACGTCAGCATCGCCGTCGGCGATGCAACCAAGCCGCAGTTGCCGTCGGCATCGCTTGACGCCCTTATGCTTGACGTGCCCTGCAGCAACAGCGGCGTCATCCGGCGGCGGCCCGATGTGCGCTGGGCCTTCAGCGAGGCCTCTCTCCGGGAACTGACCGCGTTGCAAGCGCAAATCCTCCGCGCCGGCGCCGCACTTCTCAAGCCCGGCGGACGCCTGGTTTACAGCACGTGCAGCATCGAAAATGAGGAAAATCAGGCCCAAGTCCGCGCCTTTCTTGATTCGCATCCTGACTTCATCCTCAGCACCGAACAGCTGCTTCTGCCCACGACAACCCATGACGGCGCTTACGCCGCCCTCCTCCGCCGCGCCTGACGTTGATTTCAGCAGCAAGACGGTTATTTTTCTGAGTCGGTCTGAGGAAGCTCGCAAGTCATAACCCGGAGAAATCATCACATGTACGCCAAGATTCTTTGTTGCGCCCTGCTGTTAAGCTGTTCCGCCTTGCTGGCTGAGGAGTTCCTCCTGCGCATTGTTCTGGTCAATTCCCACACCGAAGATGTCTGGCTCGGCTGCAAAGCCGGTGCGTCAAAGAAATATGACCGCGGCGAGGATATTTTTGCCCCGCCGCCCGGCATGCAAACCGGCATGGTCACCATGCCCTCGCCCGGTGGCAAACTGCCCACTCTCTACAGGGATATCCGTGCGCCGGAACTGCCGCAGTCCTGGGAACTCAACTGCCGGCCCCACCCGGGCAAAGCCATTGAACTGAGCTGGGATAGCAGCGAGTTGCCGGCAAATCTTACCCTGACCATGACCCATCACGGCAAAACACTCAACATGCGGGAAGTCAGCACGTTGAGCATCGCTCAATCCACCACCGTCGTTGTCACGGCCAGCGCCAAGACCGCCGCAGAGACAGCTGCGCCGGCAGACGCCGCCGCAAACGGCAAGTAAGTGCCCCCGAGAGTTGCCATGAAGATATCATCCGCACTGACCCTGTTGTGCCTCCTGCCCATCGCCGTCGGCACCGTCGGCGCCAATGACGAAGCTGCCACAGCGGCCCAAGGTGGCCTGGCGGGCAAAACCATCGTCATCATGGGTGATTCCTCCACCACTGCCAATATGTGGCCCGAAGCCATGCAGCGTCTCTACCTGCCGGCCAGTTGCCGCGTCGTCAATACCGCTGTCGGTGGTACGCACTGGGAACATATTGCGGGACAATGGTTCCGCGCCAAGGCCGCCTTGGGCGACCAGCGTCCCGATATCGTCATCATCACCACCGGCGGCAATAAATTCCCCGATCCCGCCAGCAGCTATGACGATATCATCGCTCTTTGCGAGAATGCGTCTTTGCAGCCGGTCAGCCCGGAAACATACGCCGTGCTCAATCTGCGGAAAATCACCAAGGAGGCGCCCGCCGTTGATCTCTACCTCGTCTCCAATTTCTACGCGGGCAGCTTTCCTGCCAAAAACCGCACCCGCCGGGCCTACCGTACGCAACTGACGGCCCTCTGTGACTATTTTTCCTGCAATCTCATTGACCTGACCAGTCAATCAAACATCCGCGGCTACCTGGAAAAAGATCCGACACAACGGCTCTTCACCAACGACGGTGTGCATGCGGCGACAGACGCCGGCAAAGAACGCATCGCCCGCGTCATATACGGCACCCTGCTGCGGAATTACCCGCCGCTGAAGGAGCCTGCTCCCAGCCAAGCCGACACACCAGCGCGCTAGAAGTCATCCGAAAAGAGGTAGAAGGTGATTTTTGCCTGTCGCAAGCGTTTTTATCAGCCCTTCTTTAGCCGTAAAATAGATACAATTACCACACAAACAACGGAGAAAAGCTTAGCTCCTGCCTTTGGCAACTGACGCTCAG
>JAAZKQ010000272.1 GCA_012799755.1 Lentisphaerota bacterium
CCGGCTGTGCTGCGGGCTTGCAGCCCGCAGCGTGACATGACCCCGCAAACAGCACCAGGCATGCCTGTTTCCCGACTGTGCTGCGAATATCAATGCGTGATCGCTTACCCAAATAGCGCCGGGGTGGCGGGCGTTTTCGTAGATGAATGCGAAACCGGGGCTACTGTATGCCGACGCTGCTTTGCGCGTTGTTTTTGACGAGCTTGTTTTCGTCAACGAGATCAAGAGGTAAAATAGGCAGGGAGTATGCAAGGATGAAATTGACAAAGGTGATGATGATGTTGTTGGCCATCGGGACGCTGGCCGCCGCCCAAGAGGTCTACCGCTGCCGGTTCAGCGCCGAGGAATTGGCTGAGTGGCAGCTCGGGAAGCAGGCTAGGGGCGTGGAGCTTGATGGTGACCCGGCGCTGGAAGTACGCATCCCCGCCGGTCAGACTGCGACCTATTTCGTGGGCAGGCCCTTTCCCATTGAGCAGTACCGCGGCAAGTGGCTTAACATGACCTGCAAGATACGCTTCGAGAATGTCACCCAGCCGCCAGACAGCTGGAACGGCACCAAATTCATGCTGATTTACAAGAAAGGCGACGGCGCGACCAGCTGGATTCACCCGGCGGGCCAGTACGGCAGCAGCGATTGGCAGTTGGTCTCGCGATTCTTTCAGGTTGACGAAAACGCTAGCAAGGGCTTGTTCCAGTTGGGCCTCCAGGATTGCAGCGGCGCCATCTGGTTCAAGGATATGGCGATTACCCTCATTGACAGGGACAATATCTTTCCGCGCTTGACTCCCGAGGACTACCGCATTGAGTACAGCGAACAGGTCAGGAATGAACCGCTGCGCCGCGGCATGATGTCGCCGCATTTTGGCCCGAATACGCTGGAGAAAGACCTGCCGGTGCTGGCTTCCTGGGGTGCAAACATCGTACGCTGGCAGATGTCCCGCAACTGGCACAAGCGCAACGACAACCAGGACTTGCCGGAATACTTCCGCTGGATTGACGAGAAAATCGCCCAGGCGAAACAGGGCCTTGATCGCTGTCATGAGCTGGGGCTGCGGGTGATCCTGGACCTGCACGTTCCACCGGGCGGGCGGAATCTCGATGGACGCATGAATATGTTCGACAACCGCGAGTATGCCGATGCCTTCGTCGAAGTCTGGCGGCGCTTCGCCACCGCCGTAAAGGGCCATCCGGCGCTTTATGGCTACGATTTGATCAATGAGCCGCAGCAGATAGGAGTGGCCTTCGCCGTTGATTACCTCAGTCTGCAATACGAGGCCGCGCAAGTCGTTCGCGCCATTGATCCGCAGACGCCGATCATCATTGAGTCGAATGAGTGGGATTCAGCGACGGCTTTTTCCTACCTGAGCCCCATACCGATGAAGGATGTCATCTACCAGGCGCACATGTATTTCCCCAGCGAATTTACCCACCAAGGCGTGGGCAATCGAAAAGTGGGCCTGAAGTACCCCGACCCCAAACGCAACTGGGACAAGGAGGCCTTGCGCCGGCACCTCCAGCCCGTGCGTGACTTCCAGCTCAAACATGGCGCGCGTATTCTCATCGGCGAATTCTCGGCCCCGCGCTACGCCGAAGGCGCCGAACGCTACCTGGCTGACTGCATCGCGATATTTGAGGAATACGGCTGGGACTGGACCTACCACGCTTTCCGCGAATCGCCTATCTGGAACGTGGAAATGACCGGCGGCGTGGAAAAGGCCGTGCCGGCAACGGAAGACACCCCACGCAAACGCGTGCTGCTGGAGGGCTTCAAGAAAAACCAGCGCTGAGGCACGGCAGACTCGCGCCAAGCAAAGTGATTCATTCACTCTGCCGCGCGCAAAAAAAACATGGCAAGGCGGCTTTGAGTACCGTGCACATAAGCCGGACTTTATTACTGTATGGTTGGTTGCGACGGCTCGCAGCTATGAGGACGGACGACCGGCGGAACGGCTTTCCGCTACTGACCGCCGAATGATGATTCCAACATGAAAAGGAGAAGGAACCATGGCGAAACTGGCGATTGATGGTGGCCCCAAGACCGTGACCAACAAATTGGTCGGCTGGCCGAATTTCAGCGAAGAGGCGATTGCGGCCGTCGAGGCCGTCATGCGCTCCGGCAAGGTGAATTACTGGACAGGCCCCAAGGGCATGGAGTTCGAGAAGAGATTTGCGGCCTGGCAGGGCAGCAAATACGCGATCAGCGTCAACTCGGGCACTTCGGCGCTGCATGTCGCTCTGGCAGCTCTGGGCATTGGCCCCGGCGACGAAGTGATCGTGCCCAGCTACACTTTCATTGCCACGAGCTTTTCGGTGGTGCAGGCCGGCGCCATCCCGCGTTTTGCGGACGTGAATCTCGACGACCACTGCATCAGCATCGCCTCAGCGGAAAAGCTGGTGACGCCGCGCACCAAGGCGATCATTCCGGTGCATCTCTACGGCAATGTCTGCGACATGGACCCGCTGTACGCCTTTGCCAAAAAGCACAATCTGTTCATCATTGAAGACAACGCCGAGGCCATTGGCGGCGAATACAAGGGCCGCAAGACCGGCACTCTCGGCCATATCAACGCATGCAGTTTCTGCCAGAACAAGACCTTCACCACCGGCGGCGAAGGCGGCATGGTCACCACCGATGACGAAGAGCTCGCCTGGGCCGCGCGGAGCTTTCGCGATCACGGCTACGACGTCAAGGAACGGCTGAATCTGCTGGAGCTGGAGCAGAAACTGCCCTACATCCACAATCGCGTGGGCTGGAATTACCGCATGACCGAGATGCAGTCCGTCATCGGCCTGGCCGAGCTGAATCGCATTGATGACTGGAACATGCCCAATCGCCGCCGCAATGCCCATATCGTCATGGACGCTTTGCGCGATCTGCCGCAGGTCAGGTACTTGCCCATTGACACGCCGGAGCGCCGCAATGGCTGGTATGTGATGGCTTTCTCACTGAACATCGAGCAGATGACCTGCGATATTGCACAATTCGTCAAGGCCGCTGCCGCCGAGGGCACGCCCTGCTGGAAGGTCTTCTGGCCGCAGTGCCACACGGAAAAAGCCTTTACGAAGCAGAACGGCTTCGGCCGCACGGGCTTCCCCTTCAATTCCAAAGAATACACGGACGCCGCCAGCGTTGACTACAGCAAGGTTGATGTGCCCAATGCCCGCTGGCATGAAACACACACCTTCACCTGCTTCGCCTTTCCGACCTACACCAGCAGCGACATGGAGCAGATTGCCGCCGCGCTGGTCAAGGTCATCAAAGCCTATTCGCGCTAACAGCCGCCGCTGCGGGTCGCCGATCGCGGCCCGCGTGCCGCTAGAGGAGTCACCATGAAAAAAGTCCGTTTTGGCATTATCGGCGCCGGCGGCATCGCTCGCCGCCGCACCATTCCCGGCATGCTTCAGGCCGGGAACATTGAGGTCCGCGCGGTGATGGACATCGTCAACGCGCAGGAGGTCGCCAAGGAATTCAATGTGCCGCGGGCCTATGACAGCGTTGAGGCGCTGCTGGCCGACCCCGAGATTGACGCGGTGTACATCGCCACTCCCGTGAACTGCCACCTCGGTCAGATCATGGCTGCCGCCGCCCATGGCAAGCATATTCTCTGCGAAAAGCCGCTGACGATGAGTTCGGCGGATGCGGAAAGGGCGGTCGCCGCCTGCAAAAAGGCCGGGGTGTATTTGCAAGAGGGCTATATGATGACCTTCCACGGCGCGCACCAAGCCATCAAGCAGCTGATTGACGCCGGCAAGATCGGCAAGATCGTCTATATGCGCGCACAGCTGTCCTGCTGGTATCCGCCCATTCCGGGTGCTTGGCGACAAGACCCCGCGCAGGGTGGTGGCGGCGCCCTGATAGACATGGCGACCCATCTCTACGATCTGCTGGCCTTTTTTGCCGGGCCAATCAGTCGCATTGTCGCCTTCACCGGCAGGCAAGTCCAGAATTACCAGTCGGAAGACTCTTCAACAACCTTGCTCGAATTCGCCGGTGGCGCCCACGGCACCGTTGATGCTTTCTTCTGCATCCCTGACGAGGCGTCCCGCACGCGCTTGGAAATCTATGGCTCGCAGGGCAGCATCTTCGCGGAAGGGACCATCGGCCAGAGTCAAGGCGGCTCGGTTGAGGGCATTTTCGGCCTTGGCGCCGGCGGCTATGACGCCGCGCAGGCCAAGGATGTCGTCCGCAGTTTTGCGCCCGTGCCGTTCCAGGAAATCAATCCCTACACGGCTGAATGTGCCGCCTTTGCGGATTGCATTCTCAACAAGCGTCCGCCGCAGGTCAACGGCGGAGATAACGCCATTCGCATCATGAAAATCACCGAAGCGGCCTATGCATCGGCCAAGGATGGTCGCGTGCAGAATATCAAGTAAGGTTTTTTTATCCGCAGATTGCGCAGATTTTCGCAGATTATTTTTTTTGGGGGGGGTGTTTGGCGTAGGGAAGCTTGTGTGTTTGCCTTTTTTATCCGCAGATGTCGCAGATTAGCGCAGATTAAGGCGGCATGTCTTACCGCTGCGCGGCAATTCACGCCGCCGGTTTTTTTGTAGATTGGGGCAGATTAACGCAGATTGCCGTTGGCGGGCTGTTTTTTTGGGAGGCCGGCAGTTAAAATTGGGTCAGGCCCATAATGGTCAGACCAGCGGCAAGGCCGGCGGTTTCGGGGACGACTTCGATGGCTACGGGCCCGGGATGCTCTGTCGGCGCCTGCCATTCATAGGCAATGGCGGGCTGCAAGCCGTAGCGGACAGTATTCCAAGCCATCCATGGCGTCCAGTCAGAGATGTCACGCAGGGGGCAAGGCGGATTAAGAAAAGCCAAGCCGCTCAGGTTCAATGTCGTTGAACTGTCATCGGCAAAGCGTAAATGGACTTTGGCCTGAACTCGTCCGGGGTCTATCGGTCGCATGGTGGTGAGAAAGAGCGCGAGGCGGCGGCGCTGCGGGTCCAGCTCAGCCTGAATTTTTTGGGAGAGGGCGCTCGTTGGATGTTGTTCACGCAAGCGCAAATGCAACCGGTCTCCCACCCGCAGGCTGGGGAAGAAGCCGTAGCCGCGGTAGCTATAGAAAATCGGTTGGGCGCCATGTTTTGAGATGACAAAGCCATTTTCCGGGATGGCCATGTTGCCGGTTTCGTCACCGGTGCGATTGAGGCAATTGCCTGACAACTTGACAATTTTGCCGCTGGCATCTGCGGCAATTTCGGCTCCCCGGCGGTCCGTGCCGGTGCTGGCACCATAACTTGAGTCGTAGATTGCCAGGTCGCCGCTCTTGCGGGCTTCGTTTAGCTTGACCTTGGCGCCCAAGGCCAGGCAGGCTACCGAACTATCTGTGTAGAGCAGCAGGTTGTTCAAGGCGCCCTCGGCGGCCAGGCGCTTGAAGTCCCAGGGCGGGGGGATTTCCTGGGGAATATCGGGTGCGGTGAAGACCCGCAGTGTGCTCAAATCCACAGGAATGCCGAAGGCCCGCTGCTGCGGCGTCGGGAAGCGCCGCGCCAATGCCTGCCGAAAGGCTGCCGGGGCGTCCATGCCGCCGCTGAGTTTTACGACTGTAGCGTGCGGCTCGGGACGGTTTTGCCCGCGTCGCCAGAACAGATAGTGATTCAACTCAGTGAAGTCCAGGTGGCTTTTCGGGCTCTCCTGGATGATGTTCCAGGAAAATTCCGCTCCGTGCACGTACTCGTTGTTACCGGGTATCATTGACCAGGCGGTCGTGAGCACCGCCTGCTTATGCGCATAGCTCTTCTGGAACAGGGCTTTTACCGGTTCCACGCCAAACCAGGCCGCGAACCAGAGCTTATTAAAGCCAGCATTCAGCAGGTCCTGAACAAAAGGGTAGCGATGTGAATGGAAATAATTCCAATAGGCGACATTGATGTCCTTGTCAAAGGCCTTGAGCATCTCCATGGCATCGGGTGGTCCGCCCAATGTTTCTTCCGGCCAGGAATGGCGTCCTCTCGGTCCGAGCATATCATGATAGATCAGCGTTACGACCTGAAAAGCCTTGAGGTGGCGGTTGACGCGATTGACGAACTCGGGGTAGAATTCACGGCAAGGCTTGCCGCAGGCCTCTTCAATCATCTTGATCTGATTGTGAAATTCGTCTGTGCCAATGGAAAAATAAGGCGGATTGTTAAAGAGCACTCGCAAATCGTCGAGATACTCACAGTACAAATCCCAGAAATTTACGGCGCCGATATTCATGGCAAGCGCCTTGGTGGCGCCGGTTTTGGGATCGCTGTCGTATAGCGGACAGATTTGCGGCGCCGAACTCATGTGGCCAATCGAATTCATCATGGGACAAGGAATCAAGCCGCGCTCTTCGGCCTGTTGGACAAAGGCCGCGACTTCTTCCCTGGTAAAGCAGGGGCCGGCAGGATTGATTTCGGGATGTTTCTCGGATAGCAGCCGACCGCCGAGGTGTAGAAACAGGTAGTTGAATTGCAGTGCCGCTGCGAGGTCAATGCCTTGGCGGACATGTTCAAGCAAATCTGCCTTGCGTGTGGCGGGGAAGACTTGCGCGGCAGTCACCATGATGCCGCGAAGCGGGAAGTCGGGATAGTCCGCAATGGTCAGGCCGGGCAGGGTCACACTGCCGTCGGGATGAATTTCGGTCAGCGGCGTCAGGATGATGCCGAACAGGCGCGAGAGGCCACGCATGATCCCCGCTTCCTTGGATGCAGCGATGTAAATGCGCTGGTCGCTTATTTCAAAACGATAGAATTCATCGTTGGGGGCTGCGTCGGTCAGGCGTTCCAGGTCAATGCTGATAGCGCCATCTTGCGCGGGCTGCCAGGCGAGTCTTTCCTGGAGGGTCTGGCGAAAGCGCGTGAGTTTACCGGCAGCAAGGCCGAAGTGGTCATGCAAGCGATAGCTGCTTTCGTTGAAGTGAATCGGGCCCGTGTAATGACAGCTTTTAGGTGTCGGCAACAGATAGTCTACCGGTGTGGGCGCGGCAGCGCGAAGGCTCGGGGCGAGAAAGGAGCACCCCAAAGCAACGGCGCATAGTGTGTGACGGAATGCCATAGGCGAGTCTTTTGGTGTCATTTTAGTTAATGAGGTTTGCTTCACGGAAGTCAAGGCGGAATTTGCCTATTCGCCCCGGCACTTCGACTCCTGCGTGGCCATCAACATAGATGACATTGGCTCTAAGCGTATGTCGGTAGCCAATTTGGGTCAGGGTTTTAGCTTCGGTTTCCCAGCCGGTAATGGCGTGATTCATCATTT
Organism: Lentisphaerota bacterium; assembly: GCA_012799755.1. Taxonomy (GTDB): domain Bacteria; phylum Verrucomicrobiota; class Lentisphaeria; order Oligosphaerales; family Oligosphaeraceae; genus Oligosphaera. The sequence continues at coordinate 7,226 of JAAZKQ010000272.1, forward strand.
CCTCGCCGGCATCAAGCACTTCGGGCACTTCAGAGGGTCTTTTGATTTGCACAGGGCTGATGTTGCCGTAGCCGAGGTAGAGGGCCGCAGTGTAGTTTTTGTAGCTTGCGGTGCTTGTACTTGAGGGGCAACGCCATATCCCCTTGGAGAAATCAGCGTTGGGATCAAGGAGCAGTCGCCATTGGGGATAAGTGGTTTCTCCGACCAGGCGCATGCGGGGATAAACGCCGTAATCATCAATATAATAGACCATTAACAGATGGATGTTTTTCAAGTTGGATATGCAATGGGTGGTTCGGGCTTTTTCCCTGGCCTTTGCCAGAGCGGGGAGAAGCATCGCCGCCAAAATGGCGATGATCGCGATCACGACCAGGAGTTCAATGAGAGTGAAACGCCGTGACTGGACGTTGGTGACGCGTCTGCACCGGGCTAAGACGGTGGGGCGTGATTTAAGCATACTACACCTCGCTGCAGTGGAAGAGTGCCTAATGTTGTTGCTGCCGGGCCGCACGCCATTTTCAAAAAAGACTCGCTGCGGCGGCTGCGAAAAAGAAGACCTGATTGCCGGCTCAACTGGCTGCAAGAAAAGATGCCGGGATTTCTGCCTGGTATTAATAGATATACTTGTTTTTCAGCTTGAAAGCAACCGTGTTTTTGTGTATCCTATATACAAATCGGACAAAAAACATATAGCATCCAAGGGGGCCGGCATGCGCAAAGTCAAAGCGATTCCGATGGGTCCGCCCAACCTTGAATTCTTCAAGCCGGCGCCAGGCAGCGCCCAGGGCAGCGTGGAGATTTCCATGCGGACCTGGCGTGACCGGCGGATTGAAAATCGCCCGCTATATCCCTACACTGTTGAGATCGCGACACGAACGGGCAGGCATTGGTTTCGTGAACGCAACAACCGCTATTGTCTGATCATCATGCTGCCCCGCCGCGCCTTGCGCTATACGTTTGCCGGCAAGAACCGCCTGCTCTGCGGCAACCAAGTACTGCTTATTCCCCAGGGGCGTTCTTTTTCTTTTGAGACCCTGGGCGATGACAGCTACCAGAAACTGTCGCTTTACGTTCTGGGAGTAAATTTGCCGGAGATTTTGGAGACCTTTGGCCTTAGCCAAATTACTTTGTTGACACTGCCCGACTTGAAGCAGATAACGGCGGATATTATGGAGATTCGCGAGTTGCTTGAGCCAAATCGTCCTGAAATGATTCCGCGCTTAGCCGGCTTAAGCATGAAAATCCTTGCCTACCTGGCAGAATTTCGGCAAGGCCCCGAAACCTCGCCCATGATATTAAACATTGCGAAATCGCGTTTGGCGACCGGTTTTGATTTGCCGGTAAACCTTGAAACACTGGCAGAAGAATTGGGCGTCAGCAGCAGGACTCTGGTTAGGCTCTTCAAGGCCGGGCTCGGGGTCACACCGAGTGCTTTTCGCAAGCAACATCGTTTTGCAGCAGCAAAGGCGCTGCTGGCAGACGACTCGTTGACCATCAAAGAGGTGGCAGACCGTCTTGGTTTTTGCAACCAGTTCCATTTTTCCCGTGAATTCCGCTCGTTTTTCGGCCTTTCGCCTTCGGAATTCAGGAGAAATGGGTAATGTGCAAAATCTTGCGATAGAAAAAACTTCGCGCCTTCGCGTGAGGCAAAAAACAGCGGCAAGACAGGCTACCTTCACATTGCCGCACACAAGCGTGCGGCCACGGAACGCCAATCTGCGCAATCTGCGGATAAAAAGACCCCGCGTTAACCTGCGGCCGGGAACAGCCTTTGCCAGTTTTCAGCGATGGCGGCGGCGATAGCTTCCGGGGGGAGTTTTTTGACCTCGGCAATAGCTTGGACGACGGCGTGTACCTGCCAGGGCCGGCTGAGTTCGCCGCAGTACTGCGGGGCGGGCAGGTCGGGGCAGTCAGTTTCGCTGAGGATGCGGTCCAGGGGCGCGTAGAGGGCGGCGTCGCGCAGGCGGCTACTGCGGGGGTTGGCGATGGGACCGCAGAAGGACAGGTAGAGCCCGAGGTCGAGGACTTTTCGAGCAATGTCCCGACTGGCGCCGAAGTGGTGGCAATAGCCGCGCAGGGTGCTGATGCGCAGCTCCTTGAGCAGGGCGAAGAAATCCGGCCAGGCCTTGCGATTGTGCAGGCATACCGGCAAGTCAAAGTCGTGGGCGATGAGTAGCTGTTGCGTCAATGCGGCGATCTGTTTGTCGGCACTGTCGCGGTGGCTGAGGAAGTCCAGGCCGATTTCGCCGACGGCGATGATCTTGGCGCCCAATGGCGGCGCGGCGATGGCCTGCCGCAGCTCGGCGGCGCTGTTTTCGTGCCAATCAGCGAGGAAGAATGGGTGCACGCCTAGCGCGGCGTAAACGATGTCGTGC
>JAAZKQ010000273.1 GCA_012799755.1 Lentisphaerota bacterium
ATGAGTGACCGTTTACCTTTGCAGAGGCAGAAACGCCGGTGGCCGGTTGAGTTGTCCAAGCAAGACGGTATCTTATGTTTTTTGCGGTGACGCGGTTGCGAAGCGCTCCAATTGAAGGTGTTTTCGGGCGTTATCGTGGAAATAATGCGTGGCTGTCAGCGGCTTGATGACAGGTGTGCGGAATGGGTGTTTTTGGCGTCAGTTGGGCGACATTTTCAGCTGGCGTGCATATAAGAGGTTGACATGGGAACAGGTATGGCAAAAGAGCCGCGGCATTTGGCGCCCGGTACCGTCATCAACGGTTATCGCATTGAGCGGGAGCTTGGTCGAGGTGCCATGGCCGTGGTCTATCTTGCCACCCAGCTGGACTTGGAGAGGCCGGTGGCACTGAAAGTGCTATCCACGGAACTGGCCGCCGACGCCGAGTTTGTCGCCCGATTCTTCAATGAGGCGCGTGCGGCGGCATCCATGTCGCATCCGCACATTGTGCAGGCCTACGACGCGGGAATTGCCGAGGGCGGCATCTACTATTTTTGCATGGAGTTTGTTGATGGCGAAACGCTGTTGCAACGCTTGAACCGCCAGACGCGCTTGGATGCGCAGACATGCGTAGCGATGGCGTTGGATATTGCCGACGCATTGAATTTCGGCTGGCAGCGGCAGAAGTTCACGCATGGCGACATCAAGCCTGAGAATATCATGATCAACTCCCACGAGCAGGCCAAGCTGGCTGATTTCGGCTTGGCGAAAGTGGAGGGGCATGATTATGACGGCACGGACATCATGTTGACGCCGCTCTACGCCCCGCCGGAGTTGATCCGGGGTGAGCGTGGCAAGAAGGATTGCCGCAGTGATATCTACGCATTTGGGGCAACCTTATACCATGCGTTGGCGGGCACGCCGCCCTATCCGGGCACCAACGCGCAAACTGTGTTACAGCGGCATTTGAAGGAGCCTTTGGAGCCCTTGCGTCAGCGTTATCCCAAGGCGCCACAGTGGTTTTCCGACTTGATTGGGCGGATGTTGGAGAAGGATCCCGCGAAGCGGCCCCAGAGTTGGGACGAGGTGATTGAGGGCTTAAAGAAGGTTCAAAGCGGCCTGCTATCGCTCAGGGGCGAGGAGGGCGGCTCTGGCGGCCCCGTGCCGAAGAAGACCAAGTTGATGCGCACCAGCGGGGGGAAAGCTGCCATTACGCCCCAGCAACGCAAGGCCGCGAAGCGAACCAGTCAAGGTGTAGTGACCATGTTTATCTTGGCGGTGGCACTGAGCGTCGGCACGGTTTTTCTGAAGCGTCATGTCGAGCAACAACAAAGTGCCAGTGTTCATGGGACGGTAGTGGGCGTTCCCAAAACTGCCGAGACCAATGGAACTACTGCGCCAGTGGAGCAGGGCGGTGCCGCGGTGGCATTGGCACCGGAGACGGTCGCTGGCGGCGGCATTGATGTGCAGCAGGGTGCAGAGGGGACGCCGGCGATTGCGCCAGGGGTTGGAGGGGATGACAGCGCGGCGGAACCCGCGGCGGCAGCCGGCGGGACGCAGGGAGACGAGTCTGTTACTGGCCCCAGCGCGGCACAGCAAACGGGCGATGGCGGCGAGACATCGGGAATGGCTACGCCTGGAGCTCCCGGGGACGTGGCGGCAGTCCCGGCCGCCACGTTTTCGCTGCGGGTGCCGGACGTATCCATCCCCATTGACATGAGCGAGAGCCAACAGCAGGCCGAGGCTCTGATTGACGCTGCCTGGTGCTTAAACTCCATGCGCTATGACTTCAACTCGGCGACGCCGGTCGAGCCGATGCTGAAGACGGTCAACGAATGGCTGAGCGCCCATCCGCAGCCGAATGATGCCAAATCTCTCATGCTGTACCTGCGCGATGTGGCTTTGCCGGCATTGGCGGATGGCAAGGCCCAGCTGGTGGTCAACAAGGCAAAAGTCCTTGGTCGCACGCTTAGCGGCAAGCGCGAGCGCCAGTTCGTGCTGCATGAGATCACCTATGACAAAATCGAAGTTCAGGAGCTGCTGGCCGGCGGTCATGTCGTCCGGACTTTGAGTTGGCCGGAATTTTATGCTGAGGGGCTGGTTGATGAGCTATTCAAAGAAACTTTCTTTGCTCGCGAAAACGATCCGCAGCGATGGCGGCCCTATCTGGCGTATTTGGCCTTCACCAACCAACCGCGGGCCTTGAAGGCGCTGCTTGCATCCTATCCTCAGAATCATGAAGAAGCACGGCACTGGGAAATGGTTCTGCTTTTGTTTGAAATGGCCGGCGGGCGGAAACTGGAGGTGCTCAAAGGCTGGCAAGATTTGCGCCAGGCCTGTCGCATGGGCTTGAGTATCAATGCCTATCGCCTGGCCAGCGAGTTGCGCCGCAGCCGCAACAGCGTCTCCATGGCATTCCCAGATATTCTTGATTCGCTGATACAGCGCTGCGGCGCTACAGTGCCGGAGGTCCAGGCCGCAGCTCTGGTGCAACAGGCGCGGCAACAACTGCGGCTTGATCCCGCTGCTGCCCTCAATCTGATCCTGTTGGCCAAAGCGCGTTATGGCGCGGGCAATTTCCCGGAAAAGAGCAAGCTGGAAGAGCTCCAGAACGAGGCGTTGGCGGGTTTGTCGCTAGGGATGGATAAGAAGCTGGGCTTGTGGGATGCTGTGCCTTTTGTGGCCTTTAGTCGGTCGGAAAAGTCACTCCAGCGCAGCTATGTCGCCAATGCGTTTATGTCTCAAACGGAGGAACTTGCCGGGTCGTTACGCGCCGGCTTGCCGGGTCTGCGGGTGCTGAGCTTGCTGGAGATGGGCGATTGGTTGCAAGCAAGTAAACTGGCGGAGAGCAAGCAGGTGACGGCGTTACTGGAGGGGCAGCCCCTGTTTCGCCGTCCGGCTCTCTTTGGCCGGGCTTTGCTGGCCATGCGTTACGGTACTGATCCGAGCGCCGTTGACAAGGCGGCCTTGGCGCTGACGCAGTTGCCGCCAGGCTCGGAAAAGTTTCCAGCCATGTATGTTTTTGCGCCGGAGTACGCGCTGTTGAGCCGCCGCGCTGACCGCGAGTTCCTCTATCGTTTCCGGACTTTGCAGCCGGGTTTGGAGCTCAAGGGCGCACCCGCTGTTCTGCGTCGCTTGCAGCATCTGGACCTCTGTCTCTGCTTGGAGGGCGCAGGGCGCAAAGACGCGATGGATGTTCTCACCGCCATCGCCGAAGATGGGAGCGGTGTCAGCACAGGTTTTAACAGCGAGATTCTTCGGGCTGATGCCCATCGCATGCACGAGATGATCCGCTTGGGCAGCGGGGACTTTTTCCCGCCGATGCCCGACCCTAAGTTGTTTGACAGCCAGTTGCGTTCGGCCTTGGCCTGTGTGGGTGATCGGAGCTTGACGGGTGAGAGTGATGAAACCTTCATGCACGCCGTTGAGTCTGAAGCTATGTATTGGTCATTGATTGGCGGCGACGCGGTTTACGAATGGTTGTTGCGCCGCTGTGCGGCGGATATTGAGACTGGTGATCTGGAGGCGGCGGTTGCTCGTGTGCGCTGGGCCTTGGAGCTGCCCCACGCCTGCATGTATTCCTACTACGGCCGATTGCAGCTGCTGTTGGCGGGCCTGCACAATTTGGCTGGGCAGAGTTGTGGATATTTGAATGCGCATGCGACCTTGCCGGCGGCGACGGTGGCGTCCGAGGTCGAGAAACGGTTGATTCGCCTGGTGTATGAGCGTGATGGCGGTCGCAGTCTGTTGTCCCAGCTGGGCTACGGTCACCAGGCGCACTTTTTTGTTCCATGGCTTGAGTTGAGCTATCGCTTGGGGCGTGGTGAGAGAGACGTTGATCTTGAGCGGCGTTTCGGCAGGTTGCCCCTGACGATGGCTGAGCGGAGGCTGGTTGCCGGCTTGAGCGTGTTCCAGCGTGAAAGACTGGCACTGGCCGTTGAAGAGAAATAATCCATGCGTCAGCTTGACCTTGAGTCGGGCCGACGTGATCAGGGCAAGGGATGACGATCATGTTGTGCGATCGCTGCCATAAACGAGAAGCCTGTGTGCATATCCAGGAAGTGCGGACTGACGGTAAGCGGTCCCTCAATCTCTGTGCGTCTTGCGCGCTGGAGCAATACAGTGACAAAGACCGCAAATTGCAAGATTTTCTCGGGGTGCTGACGGCTATTTCCCGGCAGCTGGGCGCCATTGAGCGGGAGTCCGGCAGCGTTCAGCCGGAGCAGAGTTGCGCGAAATGCGGCAAGGGCCTGTCGGCGCTCAAAAAGGACTGGTTGCTTGGCTGCGACAGTTGCGTGTCGGCATTTCGGGGCCAGCTACGGGAGCAGATCGCCAAGCTGCAGCGATTGTCTCTGAGCGACAGCGACGTGCCGGATCATACGGAGGGCGACGGCGCTGAGCGGTTGCCGTCATCGTCGGCGACGCTGGCTTGTCTGCGTCGAGACTTGCAACTGGCCGTGCAGCGTGAGGAATACGAGGAAGCGGCCCGCCTGCGTGATCGCATTGAGGCTTTCCTGCGGCATGCCGATGATGAGGAGCCCGGCAGCTGATGGGCACGAGCATCTTTCGCGAATGGGCCGTTCGGCAGCCGTGGTGGTTACCGGAGGCCATTGACAGTCCCCAGGTCATCTTGGCCAGCAAGGTTACGCTGGCCCGCAATTTGCGTGGACTGCGTTTTCCCCCCTTTGGCGGTGATGCGGCAACTGCGGAGCGTGCTTGTTATTTGGTTAAGGATCTGTTGTCGCAATCGGATGTTCTGTTCGACACCTTGGAGCTGGAGCCGCGGGCGATGCCGCAAGAACAGCGACTTTTTCTGGTGGAGCGGGGCTTGCTGCGGCATGAGTTTGTGCATGGCGCCGGCGACAGCTTGGCCTTTGTGGCGTTAGACGAGCGCAAAAGTTTTGCGATTAATGACATTGACCATCTCCGAGCCACTATCATGGCTGATGGTTTGGCGGTGCAGTCCTTGCTGGAGCAGGTTACGGCCCTTGCCGCACGTTTGGCTTTGCGCGCTGATTTCAGCATGGACAGGGAGTTCGGACACGTCACCGCCCAAGCCGGCGAGATGGGCACCGGCGTGGTGTTCAGTGTGTTAATGCATTTACCGGCGATGAAAATGCGTGGTCACATTCCCGCGGCGGCCCATGCCGCGGAAATGATGGGCATCAAACTCATGCCGTTTTTTGAAAAACAGGAAGAGCAGGGCGCGGCATTGTACCAATTGCGGAACCTCCGCACCATGGGTTGGTCGGAAGCGTTGGCAGCCGAACGTGTGCAGCAGTTCGCGACGCGCTTGAGCTGGCATGAAGGCAATGCTCGTGGCAAGCTACTCGGCGGCGGCAGTCTGAAGCTCTGTGATAGCGTTGGTCGTGCGCGCGGCATCCTCAGGGGGGCCTACATCCTTGGGGCGCCGGAGGCTCGTGAACTGCTTTCGCGCCTGTGGCTTGGGGCCGAATGTGGTCTATTCAGGCAATTCAGCGATGCCGGTCGCATCAGCCGAGCACTGGCTTTGTCGGGTGACAGTGGCTTGGGGTATCTGGTTGCTCCCGCCGCGTCGGCGCCAGGCAAAGGTGTTTTGCGCGCGCGCTGGCTGAAGCAGGCCTTGGATTGGGAATGATGTCAGACAAGAGCAGGTTGGATAGGTTATAGTAATAATGGCATAATGATAACGCGCCGGTGTTTCGGGCGCTGACCGCGCGGTGGCATAGGCTGCCCCGGTGGCGAGTATGCTCGCTATGTTGGTGGATGAATGGAACAAGCGTCGGGATGCGTTCCGGCGATAAAGACTGGATTGGTGACGACGATGGCAGAACAGAATGATTTAACCAAGCGTTTTACGCCGCGAGCCCTGCAAGTGCTGGGTCTGGCCGAGAAAGAGGCCCGGCGTTTCGGGCACAACTACCTGGGTACCGAACATCTCCTGCTGGGCATTATCCAGCTGGGGCAGGGCGCCGGCATATCAACCTTGCTGGCCAAGGGCTTGAGCCTGGAAAGCGTACGCAAGGAAGTGTCGCTACTCAGCAACAACCCCGCCAGTGACACGCAAACTTTGGACAAGGACATGCCCTACACGGCCGGTGTCAAGCGGGTCTTCGAATTGGCCCTGCGCGAGGCCAAAGCCTTGAATTACCACTACGTGGGCATTGAGCATCTGTTGCTCGGACTGCTTGGCGACGACATGGGCGTAGCCGCAAAAGTACTCCGCTCGCTGGATATTGACGCGGACAGCTTGCGTCGGGAGATACTGAAAGAGCTCGACCCCAATTACCTCCCCGCCAGCGCCCAAGCCGATGGCGGGGAAGAGGGCGGTGACAATCCCGGCATGCCGTCCATGGACCGTGCCGAGACCGAAGCGCCGGTGGAGAAGATGGCCGCCCTGAAGGCTTTTGGCCGTAATTTGACCGATATGGCCGCTGCCGGCGGACTGGACCCGGTCATTGGACGAGCGAAGGAGATTGAGCGGGTTATCCAGATTCTGTGCCGGCGCACGAATAACAACCCGGTGTTGATCGGCGAGGCCGGCGTGGGCAAGACGGCGATTGTGGAAGGGTTGGCGCAAGCGATCAGTTCAGGCGAAGTGCCGGACTTGCTGCGCAATCGCATGGTCATTGCTCTGGACCTCACCTTGCTGGTCGCTGGAACCAAATACCGCGGCCAATTCGAGGAGCGCCTCAAGGCGGTGATGGAAGAAGTGCGGCGTTCCGGCCGGGTGATTCTCTTCTTGGACGAATTGCACACCATCGTCGGCGCCGGCGGCGCCGAGGGCGCGATGGACGCCTCGAACATCCTCAAGCCGGCCTTGTCGCGCGGCGAAATCCAGTGCATTGGCGCGACGACGATGAATGAGTACCGCAAGAGCATTGAGAAGGACTCGGCGCTGGAACGGCGCTTCCAGTCTGTGATTGTTCAGCCGCCGACGGCTGATGAAACCGAACAGATCTTGCGGGGCTTGGCGCCGCGTTACGAGGCGCATCATCATGTCAGCTACAGCCCCGAGGCTCTGCATAGCGCGGTGATGCTTGCCGAGCGCTACATCCCGGCGCGCTATCAGCCCGATAAGGCGATTGATGTCATTGACGAGGCCGGTTCGCGTCTGCGTCTGCGCACCATGGTGCGACCGCCGGATTTGAGCTCCCTGGAAGCCGAGAGCAGGGCTTTGACCGAGGCGAAAATCGCCGCCGTGGAGGCACAGCAGTTTGAGACTGCGGCGAAGTTGCGCGATCAGGAGAGGACGCTGAATCGGCGTCTTGAGGAGCTCAAGGCGGATTGGGAGAAGGAGCGCGATAAAAATATCGTCGTGGTGACTCCCGAGGATATGCGCGTGGTGGTGTCCAGCATGACGGGAGTGCCGCTGACACGCATGGCCGAGGAAGAGTCGGCCAAGCTGTTGAAGATGGAAGAGACGCTGGGCGAGATCGTCGTCGGCCAGAATGAAGCCGTGCGGCGAATCAGCTTGGCTCTGCGCCGTTCGCGCGCCGAGCTGAAAGACCCGCGGCGACCGATCGGCTCCTTCATTTTTCTGGGGCCGACAGGCGTGGGCAAGACCTTCTTGGCCAAGGCCTTGGCGGAGTTCATGTTTGGCGATGCCGATGCCCTGATCCGCATGGATATGTCGGAGTACATGGAGAAATTCAACGTCAGTCGGATGGTCGGCTCGCCTCCGGGCTACGTTGGCTACGAAGAGGGCGGGCAGCTTACTGAGCGAGTACGCCGCCGACCTTATTCGGTGGTTCTTTTTGATGAAATTGAGAAGGCTCATCCCGATGTGAGCAATATGCTCTTGCAGATTCTTGAGGAGGGCGAGTTGACGGACAGCCTCGGGCATCGCATCAGCTTTCGTAATACCATCATTGTGATGACCTCGAATCTGGGGGCGGAAAAACTGGGCAAGCCGCTCTCACTGGGTTTCGGCGGCGCCGGTGTTGAGGACGAGCAGGCGCGCGAGGAAGCGGACTTCGAGAAAATGAAGGAGCAGCTGCTTGAGAGTGCCAAGAAGCATTTCCGACCGGAGTTCTTGAACCGTGTTGATGACGTGATTGTATTCCGGACGCTGACTCAGGCAGACTTGGCACGGATCATCGGGCTTGAGATCGGCAAGATTGCTGGACGTCTGCGGCAACGCGGTGGCGAGCTCGTGTTGAATGAGGAAGCAACGCAGCGGCTGGTGGCCCAGGGCTACAAGCCTGAATACGGTGCGCGGCAGCTTCGACGTACCGTCGAGCAGCATGTGGAAGACCCGCTGGCGGAATTGCTGTTGCGTGAAAAGCCTGAGGCGCCCTTTGTGGTTGATGTCACTGCCGCTGCTGATGGCGAACATCTGGATTTTGCTTTGCGACGGGATAAGTAATGGGGATCTATTGTTGCTGATGCTTATTTATTCTGGCTGCCGCGACGTTGTGACGTTGCGGCACCGTGGTTTTTCCGGCAGACTGTGCGTTGCCGTGTTGTGAAGAAATGAGCTGTGACCTATCAACTGATCATTCGAAAGCAGGACGGCCAGACCGGCAATGCCGTATTGCGGCGTCGCCAAGTGGTGAATAGCGCGCAGCCGTGCCTGCGTCTGGGCGGTCCGGGTTGCGATGTCGAGTTGCCGGGCGAAGACGGCGAACTCCTGCGTCTGGAAACTGCTGCGGATGGCGTGACGCGTTTGTTTTCCGAGCATCCGGGGGAGCTGCAGGTTGGCCGGGAGAAACGGCCTTTGCCGGTGCTTTTGATTAGCGGTGACGAGATTGTGGTTGGCTCCTGGTCACTGCGTTACTACGTGAACAAGCCGGCGCCGGGCTTGTCCTGGCAGGGCACGGCCCTGGCCCATTTGTCACGCCTGGCGGTGTTGCTGGTCCTGCTGTTGCAGCTCTTTGCGGTAGTGGTGCTGCCCCTGCTGGTGGTCCGCGCGGACCCCAGCAGCAGCGCGGTGGCTCGCCAGCGGGTCGCGACAATGCTTGATACGCTGCGCCGGCGTGCCGGCGCTGTCGCTACGGATGATCCGCAGCGGCAGTACTTGGCGGCGGCGATTCGCGACGAGCTTGACGCCCGGGCGCGATACCTCAGGCAATACGATGACGATATGAGCCGCAGCCAGCGCCGGGAAATGCTGGCCGATTTGCAGCGCCTGGCCTATCTGTTGGAGCGCGTGGAAGACGGTAGCGTGCTGACGCCCTTGCCGACGCCGGCGGTGAACCCGGGCGTGGAGCAGTTACTGCGACGATAGGGCGGCGGCTACCAGCCAAAGAAGAACAGCTTGGAACAGATTACAACCATGTCACACAGTAAACTGAGTCATTATGTCAGTGATTTTTCCCGTTACCGGGTGGCGATTCTGGGCGATTTGATGATTGATCGCTACGTGTGGGGGCGTGCGACGCGCATATCCCCGGAGGCGCCGGTGCCGGTGGTTGCCGTGCAGCGCGAGAATGCGGTGCCGGGAGGGGCGGCGAACGTGGCCCGAAATGTGGTGTCTTTGGGTGCCAATGCCGAAGTCATCGGCGTCGTCGGCGACGACCACGACGGTCGCGAGTTGTGCAGTCTGTTGGACGAATATCAGGTTGATACCGGCCAGGTGCTGGTTGTTCCCGGTCGGCGCACGACAGTGAAGACGCGGGTGCTGGCGGCAAATCAGCAGGTCGTGCGCATTGATTATGAGGATACGGAGACCTTGTCGGCGGCTGTGTATCGGCAGCTCCTGACTCGTTTGGAACGTCGTTTGCAGAGCGGCGAGATTGATGCCTTGATCCTTGAGGATTACGCCAAGGGGATCTTTACCCGGCCCTTCATCAAGGCGGCAATTGCCTTGGCCAATCGTTATCAGGTGCTCGTGACGTTGGACCCCCATCCCAGCCACAGCTTCAATGTCGGCGGCTTGGCCTTGATGACGCCGAATCGCGCCGAGGCCTTTGCGCTTGCGGGCATCGGCTACCAGCAGGGCATCAACGATCCTTGCCGTGATCGGCCACTGCGGCGGGCAGGCGCGGTATTGCAGCGCAAGTGGCAGGTGTCACAGCTGCTGTTGACGCTGGGCGCCGAGGGCATGGCGCTGTTTGGCGCCGCCGGCGATGACCCCGTGCATATACCGACTCGGGCTCAGCAGGTTTTCGATGTGTCCGGCGCGGGCGATACGGTCATGGCGACGATGGTCCTGGCGCTGCTGGCCGGCGCACCGCCGCCTGACGCGGCCAAAATAGCCAATTACGCCGCCGGCGTCGTGGTCGGCATTGTCGGCACGGCGGCCATTGAAGCGGCTGTCCTGCGGCAGCGCTTGCAGGAAGAAGAGTGAGAGAAGCGCAAAGTCCTTGCATAAAAACGACAAGAACAAGGAACATCAAGACTATGACCGAACGATGTGTAGCCGTCATTCCCGCCCGCTATGGCAGCACCCGTTTTCCGGGCAAGCCCCTGGCCTTGATTGCGGGCAAGCCGATGATCCAGTGGTGTTATGAATCCACCCGCGCCTGCCAGGACTTCGCGGAAGTCATTGTGGCGACGGATGACGAGCGCATTCGCGCGGCGGTTAGCGCCTTCGGCGGGCAGGCAGTGATGACCTCGACGACGCATCAGACCGGCACGGACCGCATCGCTGAGGCCGTGGAGGGAATTGACGCCGACCTGATCGTCAATGTCCAAGGTGACGAGCCGTTAATGTCGGCGCAGGTGCTGACGCAGCTTGTCGCGCTGATGCGCCAGTCGTCGGCAGAGATGGGGACGGCGGCAGTGCCCTTTACGGCGACGGGTCGCGATCCGGCCGACGTCAATGCGGTGAAGGTGGTGGTGGATCGCCGCGGCTACGCGCTGTATTTCAGCCGCTCGCTCATACCCTATCCGCGGCAGGGGGGCACGGCGGTGACGCCGCTGTTGCACTGGGGCCTCTACGCCTATCGCCGGGATTTTCTCTATGATTTTGTGAAATGGGAACGCGGCAGCCTGGAGGGCTGCGAAATGCTGGAGCAGTTGCGGGCGCTGGAGAATGGCGCGCGCATACTGGTCTTGCAGACGACGGAGCGCAGCGTCGGCGTGGACGTGCCCAGCGATGTCGCCGAGGTGGAAAAGCTGCTGCGGGAACGCAGTCGCTGATTGGCGGTACTGCCGGTTCCGTGATGGCGACAACATAGTTTGAGCATGATGACAAAGGGATATGAGATGCAAAAGGTATTTGAGCTGCGCCGAGGGGTGATGATTGGTCCGGGCCAGCCTTTGGTGGTCATTGCCGGCCCCTGCGTGGTGGAATCGCTGGACACCTGCCGACGCATTGCGGAGACGGTGCAGGCCGCATGCGCGCAGTTGGGCTTGCCCTATATCTTCAAGGCGTCCTTTGACAAGGCCAACCGCACGAGCATTGAGTCCTATCGCGGTCAGGGCATGGACGAGGGTCTGGCTGTGCTGGCGCGTATCCGCGAGGAATTCGGTTGCCCGGTGTTGACTGACGTGCATGAGCCCGGACAGTGTGCCCCCGTCGCCGAAGTCGTTGATGTGTTGCAGATACCGGCCTTTCTGTGCCGCCAGACCGACCTGCTCGTCGCAGCGGCGGCCACCGGTCGGCCGGTAAATGTGAAGAAGGGCCAATTCCTGGCGCCGGAGGATATGGCGCCAGTGATCAAAAAACTGTCCAGCACGGGCAATGAACGCATCATCCTGACGGAGCGCGGGGCGAGCTTCGGTTATCACAATCTGGTGGTGGACATGCGTTCGCTGGTGATCATGCGCGAGTTGGGCTGTCCGGTGGTCTTCGATGCCACTCACGCCGTGCAGCTGCCCGGCGGTCAGGGCACGAGTTCCGGCGGCCGGCGCGAATTCGTGGCGCCGCTGGCGCGCGCCGCTGCCGCCACCGGCATTGATGGACTGTTTCTGGAAACCCACCCTGAACCGGAGAAGGCTCTGTCCGACGGCGCCAATTCCTTGCGCCTGAGCGATGTGCAGTCACTTTTAACCAAGATCAAGGAGATACATGGACTGGTCAACTAAAGCACAGGAAATCCGTGCCGTGATGTTGGATGTAGATGGTGTTCTGACGGACTGTCGCATCGGCTATGGCTGCGGGTCGGATGAGGAAATCAAGTTCTTCCATATCCGCGACGGCGTGGGCATTGCGCTCTTGCGACATAGCGGCATCAAAGTCGGCATTATCACGGGGCGCCGCTGCAAAGCGAACCGCAAGCGGGCCGAAGAACTCAAGATGGATTTCATCATGGAAGGTGTGGTGCGCAAGCGCGACGCATTGCTGGCGCTTTGCGAGCAGTTCGGCTTGCAACCGGCGAACTGCCTGTACGTGGGCGACGATCTGGTTGACCTCGGCCCCATGCGCCTGGCGGGGATTGCCGTGGCCGTGGGAGACGCGGCGCCGGAGATCAAGGCGGTGGCGACGTGGGTCACGTCGGCGCCTGGTGGCCGCGGCGCGGTGCGCGAGGTCGCTGAATGGCTGCTTAAAGCGCAGGGGCGTTGGGATCAGCTGATTGTCGAGATATACGGCGGCTGAACATGCGTTGGTGGCAAGCAATCGTGACAACGAAACTGTGGGCGCAGCTTGGACGCGCGCCTTGTCTGCTGCTGTCGCTGCTGGCATTGCTGGCGGCAGCGCCGGCCAGCGCTGAAAATATTTTTGGCGTGGGTGGCAATCTGGAGGTCGCCGGTTTTGTCTCCCGGGGCTTGGACAGCGCCGGTCGCACAGAATGGGAATTGCGCGGGGACGAGGCGCAGATTCGTGGCCAGAGTACCGAACTAAATGATTTTCAGCTTGTTTTCAAAGGCAAGGAAGGCGACGATTTTACCTTGAGTTCGCCGCGCTGTCGCTATCTTCACAGCGCTGCGGAGGTCAAGAGCGACGCCCCAGTATTTGTGGAAGGCCCTGGTATGCAGATCAGCGGCATCGGTTATGACGTATATCTTGATGCCAAGATCGTCATGATTCGTTCCACGGTGACCATGAAGATTAAGCAGCGCAAGGGCACTCTGCGGGAAGGCTTGCGACGGGTGACAGGCGAGGAGAAAAAGCCGACAACTCCAGGCAAGGAAAAAGGAAAGGCACAGCCATGATCAGAACGAATTCAATGCTTGGCCGATGCGCTTGGCGAGAGGCCCTGTGCCTGCTCTGCCTGTTTGTCGCAGCCCGTTGCGCCGCTGAGACGGCCAATAATCCCGCCGCCGCAACGGCTGCGCCCGCAGAGGCCACGGCGTCGGCAGAAACTGACGAGCTTAGCATTTCCGCCGATCACATGGAGATGCATCTGGATGGCCATACTGCCGAACTCAGCGGCAATGTGCTGATTGAGGATAGTACCATGAAGCTTAGCGCGGAAAAGATGATGGTCTACCTGGATGACGACAACAAGTTGCAGCGGGTCAATGCTACCGGCAACGTGACCGTGCGCAAGCTGGACGGCTCGGAAAGTGCCACCGGCGATACCGGTAGCTACGACGCCAAGGATGATATGATCGTCCTGGAGGGCAATTGCGTGATCCTGCAGGGCAAGAATGCCATTCGCGGCAATCGCGCCATCTACAACCGCAAGGACCAGGTGATCAAGCTGGAACGGGCGACGCTGACCATCCAGATGAAAAAAAGCAGCGGCGCCGATGGCACGCTGGGAACTCTCTTGGACGGCAAAGGCAAGGATGGCGCCAAGGAGGAAAAAAGCGCGTCGGCAGGGAACCAAGGCGCTGCTCCGGTGACAAACGAGGACGAGAAAGGCGCCGCTGCACCATGAGTGACGACAAGGACATCCTGTTATCTGCAGAGGGCTTGGTTAAGAGCTACAAGAGCCGTTGTGTCGTCAACAACGTTTCCTTGACGGTGAGGCCCGGCGAAGTCGTCGGCCTGCTTGGCCCCAATGGCGCCGGCAAGACCACGACTTTCTACATGATTGTCGGTCTGATCAAGCCCGACCGCGGTCGCATTGCTTTCGCGGGGCAGGATGTGTCGAAGTTGGCCATGTTCCAGCGAGCGCGCCTGGGCATGGGCTACTTGGCCCAGGAACCCTCCATTTTTCGCAAGCTGACAGTGGCTGACAATGTCATGGCTATCCTGGAAACATTGGATATGACAAGAAAGGAACGCCAGGAGCGCTTGCAGGAACTGCTGAATGAATTACAGTTGACACAGTTGGCGACGCAGGAAGCGATGACGCTTAGTGGTGGCGAAAGGAGGCGATTGGAAATAACTCGGGCGCTGGCGACCAGTCCGCGCTTTATGATGCTTGATGAGCCCTTCGGCGGTGTTGATCCAATTAATGTTTTCGAGGTGCAGAAAATAGTCGCCAATCTTCGTGACCGCGGTTTGGGCGTGTTGATTACCGACCACAATGTACGCGAAACACTGGCAATTGTTGATCGAGCCTATCTGATCTGTAATGGCGAAATATTGTTTACTGGCGATAGCCAGGCGTTGATCCAAGATGAGAAGGCACGCCAGGTGTACCTGGGACCCAGCTTCAATCCTTGATGCTGGCGAAAGGGAACAGGCACCGGCGTTTACAAAAGGAGGACCTATATGGAGATAATCCTGACTGGAAAGCATTACGAAGTTTCTGATGAACTAAAGACCGCAGCTGAGCAGAGTATACGCAAGCTGACCGAGGACTATGTCAACCAGAAAATCAGTTCGATACGGCTCCTTTTTACCGTCGAGCGCAACTGGCAGATCGTCGAGGTGCTGCTCAATGCCAAGAATCTGACCTTGCATGCCAAGGCTCGGACGACCGATATGCGCGCATCCCTCGGCAGCGCCGTGGATAAGCTTG